>CAUZVJ010000024.1:0-14845 GCA_963583225.1 Verrucomicrobiia bacterium | reverse complement strand
GTCGACAGCCTATTTTTCCAGTAATCAGGCCGTCATTCAGCGGGTGCTTGGCGCCCGCTCGGAGTGGGATGCCAAGGCCTCGATGCTTCTGGCCGCGTTTCTCAAGTTGTTGATTCCCGTGCTTGTCCTGCTGCCTGGCTTGGCCGCCCTTGCCCTTTATCCAGAGTTGGAAGATCCCGATCAGGCTGTGCCGAAACTGGTGCGTGAACTGTTGCCGCCCGGCTTGGCCGGACTTGTCTTCGCGGCATTTTTCGCAGCGTTGATGTCGAGCGTGGATTCCTACCTCAACTCCGCCACGACGATAATCATTTCGGACGGGTACAAGCCAGCATCACGAGCATTGTCAGGTACAGAGCCCGATGACCGGCGATGCCTGCTGTTGACGCGGGTGCTTACAGGCGTGCTGATTGTCGCAGCCGGTTTTTTGGCACCGTACATCGACCAGTTTGAAACCATTTACACAGCCATGCAGACGCTGTTTTCGCTGTTCCAAGGCCCGACGCTCGCCGTGCTTGTGCTCGGTGTGTTCTGGCGGCGCGCCAATGCGTGGGGAGGCTTTGCCGGTTTGTTGCTCGGGGTGATGTGCTCCGGCAGCCTGAGCTTGGTTGGCGAATCCCTGTTCCCATCTGAGGATCCGTTTTTGTACGTGGCGTTCTGGGCATTTGTGTTCTCCCTGTTCGTCACGGTGATCGTGAGCCTGCTCACTTCACCACCCTCAAAAGATCAAATCCGCGGATTGGTTTTTGGTGAGGTCGTGCGTGATGAGGCAACCCAAACCTTGCTGAAAGACCGAATTCAATCTAACTAACACCATGGAAAAAATAACACTTTTTTTGGAGCAAAAACTGGTGCCGCTGCTCAAGCCGTTTTTTGAATCGTTTCACGCATTGATCGACCAGCTGCCGCCGCCGGTTTGGCGTTTCAGCATTTGCGCCTACCTCGTGCTGGGCACCATTTGGGCGGTTTTCCTGAGCAAGGATTACGTGTTGCTGGGCAGCCCTGATCAGGCGCGTTGGCGTGACTTAAGATTGTGGGTTCCGGTTTTGCTCGTTCCCTATTTATTGATTTATTTGTTTATTTGATCCCGATGAACTCATCACAGGAAAGCAACACGGAAGCCGTCGCCAAGCAGCATTACGAGAGGGATGCAGTCAGCCTCAAGTTTATGAGCTATTGCTTCGTTGGCTTTGCAGTGCTGCTCAGCTTGGCTTTGTTCCACGAGCAACCGACAGCCGGCAGGGTCGTCAATGTTGTCTCGGCGATCCTGTTGGCCATTACTGGCGGAGTCTGTTTCCTGATCAGTTACAATCTCTCCAAAAAAAGCAAACAGAGCGACCGTTGATGGATGTTCCCACCGTGTGGGCGGAATGCCTGGTTGACTCAACTCAAGCGCAGTTGATTCTTCGTCCGGGTATTCTGAAACGTTTGTTTCTCTCGTTTTCCGATCGTGCGAAAGCGCTTAAAACGGAAATCATCCATCTGCCGTTTTGTTTGCTGCGCTACGAGCTCGAAGGCTCGGAATCGCAACAGGGCATTTCCATTTTGGTGGATGGTTACAGTCGGGCTGCCCGGCACATGAAGGAGGAGGAACTGCCCCTGACCGGCAAGCCCGATGGCGATGAGGAATTCCCTTACCCACTCGACAGGGAGGAAACCGTGAAGATTGCGCGGAGTTACCTTTCTTCTCTTCGCATGGCCCGGACGTTTTCTCCCAGTGTAACTTTCGATCGGGAACCCACGATAAAGCATATCATCCAATACCCGTTTTGTGTTGTTTACCGGCGGGCTGGCGGTGGTTCCGTGACATTCAACACGGTGGACGGCTTGACCGGAAAACGCGGAGGAACACTAGCCAATCAGGCGTTTCTTGCTGCATTGCATGAAAAACAGTCAAAGCGGCGTTAATTATTTCATTTATTTGGCTTGCCAATCCAAAACATTGAGGCAGTCTCTCTCGCCTGCGTCAAAAGGGCGCTTAATTAACTAAAGAATAAGATTATGGCTAAAGGTAAAGTTGCTCGTTTTTTCGATCAAAAAGGTTACGGTTTCATTGAACCCGAAGGTGGTGGCAAGGACTTGTTCTGCCACATAAATGAAGTTGAAGGTGGCCAACTCCAGGAGGGGGACACCGTTGAGTATGAGGAAACCGAGGGTCGCAAGGGAATGCAGGCCTCCGGCGTGAAGGTTGTGTAAAGCCGGAGGGTTTTGCGGAATTTGAAATATCAAAACTGGAAGAAGTCCTGACTTTTAATTCCAGTGGCAAAAGGCGGCGAGGAAATCGAGGTTGTCGGGGTTGTCAGTCAGGTTCTCCCGGGAACCATGTTCCGGGTCAAACTGGAGAATGACCATGAAGTACTCGCCCACATCGCCGGCAAGATGCGGAAGCGCCGATGGATTCGGCTCGCAGTCGGTGACAAGGTAAAAATGGAGATGTCACCGTACGACCTCGACAAGGCTCGAATCATCTGGCGTCTCAACGACTAGTCCGCCAATAAGATAACCCATTCAGGCCAGGCCCCAATCGGGCTTGGCTTTTTTTTGTGCCGCTTGGCCAAGCGTGAGCCTGGCTTTGTTCGGTTGACGCGCCGTTGGTTGTTCCGTAGGTTCCGCTCCCCATGTTAACATGAAACGATTCATCTCTGCAGTTTGTGCGTTCACGATGGCTGCCGCTCTTACCGGTTGCATCGGCCTCAGTATCGGTTCCTCCAAAAAAACGCCTTCCCTCGGGCAGGAGTTGGTGGATTTGAAAGCGGCGCTCGATGCCGGTGCCATTTCCCCGGACGAATACGAGCGAGAGCGCGGAGAGATTCTCAAACGCGATTAGCGCACCGCCCTCCTCGCGATGACTACGCGAGATACGGAATGGTCAGCGGGCCTTGTGGCAGCACGGCCAAGCGGGCGGCCGGGCCGAGCTTGGCCAAGCGCTTGGCCACCTCGGCGCTGATATCGGCGCACGGGGCCAAGTGGCAGGCCCGCAGTGTGGCGTCATCGAGTTCGCAGCGGACGAGCACCTCGGCCTTGCGCTGCACCAGTGCCTGAATCTGCGCCTGCCATTGCTCCGGCCGGACGAAGCCCGGTGTCGAGAGCTTGGCCAAAATCTCCTCGATCGAGTCGGCGCTGCGCAGCAGTTCATCGAGAGGGCTGCCGCCGGGCACGCCTTCGCGGCACTCGGCGGCGAGGATCAGCGTGCCGCCCTCCTTCAGCACACGGGCACCGGTGCTCATGCCTTTGACGCCTTGGTATAAATTCAAGTCCAGCGGGTAGCCGCTGTTGGTCGTGACGACGATGTCGAACGGCTGCCCGACGGGCTGCATCGCCGATTTTTTGACGAACGCGCAGCCGGTTTTGTGCGCTTCGATGATGTCGCCGGCGAACACGTTGGTGATGTCGCGCTGCTCGTTGAGCGTGACGTTGAGGAGAAAAGTTGGCCCGGTCTTGAGTGCAATGTCGCGCAACTCCTCCCAAAGCGGATTGCCCTCGGTGACGCCGAAAGTCGCCTGCGGGTCGCCGATGTTTTTCGCGCCGTGATTGCTCATCACCGTATCGAGTCCGGCGCAACCCGGCATGATGCCCTTCACGCCGCCGCTGAACCCCGCAAAAAAATGCGGCTCGATAAAACCGGTGATGATCCGTAAATCAGCCTCGACGATGTGACGGTTGAGCAGGGCAGGGGTGCCGTCCGCCGTGGTGCCGACCTGCACGAGCACGTCGGGATTTTCCGGTTCGTGATTGAGCACGCGATAGTTGGCGGCGATTTCCGGCGTGAGCATTGTCTCGAGTTCCTCCCGCGTATTGGGCCGGTGTGTGCCGAGTTGGTTCAGCAGCGTGATGTTATCGCTTGGCCCGCCGAGATGCTCCAGCAGCCAGGGGATGATTCGGTCGTTCGGCGTCGCGCGGGTGATGTCGGTGAACGCGATGCAAATCTTGGTGTCCGGCGAGATGCGCTCGAGCAACGCTTGGCTGCCGATCGGGTTTTGCAGCGCACCGATCACGGCCGCCTGTTCATCGGCCAAGCCGGTGATGTGCGCCGGTTCGATGACCGTCGTGCGATCGTCGGGAACCTCGATGGGAAGATGGCCGGAGCCGTATGCCAGGTTAACTTTCATTCGTAACGCAGCGGGAGCGTACCGTCACCCACCCACCAAGCCAAGCGCTTGGCCAAGCGCGTCAGTTCCACGAGAGGTCGTCCGGGCCGTCGGCGAGCAGGCGGTGCTGCCAGTCCAGGCCGCGTAGAATCTCGCGCCATGCCGCCTCTTCGGGGTTGCTGAAAACCAGTTCCGTCGTGGCTTTGCAGACGAGCCACGACTTGCGCTCCAGTTCGCTCTCGAGTTGGCCGGCACCCCAACCGGAGTAGCCGAGGAACACCTCGATTTGGTGGTCAGGATTGACCGAGTTGGCGAGGTCGCTCAACTCGCCCGGGTCCTGCACCAGCGAGAGGTTGTTCATCACGTTACCCTGAAACATGAATGCGTCGCTGTGGAGAATGTGCACCGACGACTCATCGACCGGGCCGCCGCTGCGGGTGCGCCGGTTTTTCACCGACGGCGGCATGTCGATCGGCAGCACGTCGCCGACACGCTTGTCGCCCGGTTGGTTGAGCACCAGCCCGAAGGCGCCCCCGGGCGAGTGCTGGCACATGAGGATGACCGTGTGGTGAAAACAGGAACCGTACATGCCGCCGGCATCCAGCAACAAATGTCCGCGAAGGCTCTGGAGTTTTTCCCTCATCCGCCTGCCACGATCTTGACGATCTCCATCGTGTCGCCCGCGTTGAGTTGTCGCTCCGCGAACTCCGATGGGGTTATCGCTTCACCGTTGAGTTCCACGACCACGCTGCGCGGCAGCATGCCCTGTGCCTCGAGAAAATCGTGCAGCGACACCGGCAGCCCGGTGGCGATCTCCCGCCCGTTGGCGGTGATGCTCTGTGGCGAATCACTCATTTCGCTGCGGTGACTCTGTCGCCGAACCGCGCCCAAGTCAACGGCCGCCGCTTGGCCAGGCGCGCGCCGGGCGGTAGTCTGTCGGCCGATGCACATCCGCTCCATCGCTGCGCCGCTGCTCAAGTGGTTCGCCGGGAATGCCCGCGACCTGCCGTGGCGGCGCACGCGCGATCCGTACGCCATTTGGGTGTCGGAGATCATGCTGCAACAGACGCAGGTCAAAACCGTGATCCCGTACTGGCAACGGTGGATGGAGCAGTTGCCGGACATCGCATTGCTCGCCGCTGCCGCCGACGATTCGGTCATCAAACTTTGGGAAGGCCTCGGCTACTACTCGCGGGTGCGCAACCTGCAAAAGGCGGCCAAGCAAATCCGCGACGAGCTTGGCGGCCGCTTCCCCCGCGACTTGGCCGGCGTGTTGGCGCTGCCGGGAGTGGGCCGTTACACCGGCGGCGCGATTTGCAGCATCGCGTACAATCAACCGGAGCCGATCATCGATGGCAATGTCGCCCGTGTGCTGACGCGCCTGCTCGGCATCGAGCAATCGCCGAAGGACAAGTCGGTCGCCGATCGCTTGTGGTCGGTCGCCGATGACTTGGTGAAACACGCCGTGACGCTTCAAAAACCAAGGCAACGAAACGCCTCCGCGTTCAACCAAGCAATGATGGAGTTGGGCGCGTTGATCTGCACGCCGCGCAACCCGCTCTGCGGCAACTGCCCGCTGAAAGGCCGTTGCACCGCCCGAAAGAAAAACAAGGTCGAAACCATCCCGGCTTTGGCCAAGCGGGCGGCGGCAACCAAGCGGCGGTTCATCGGCTTCATCATCACTTGGCGCGGGAAGGTGTTCGTGCAACGCCGACCAAGCGGCGACGTGAACGCCGGTTTTTGGGAGTTCCCCAACTGGGAAGTGAGTTCCGATGCCGATGCCGCTCACTTGGCCAAGGCCAACCTCGCGCTTGGCCAAGCGGAGCCACTTTGCACCATCAACCACTCGATCACCCGCTACCGCAACCGGCTCGAAATGTTCGTGATCGCACCCACCCAAAAACCGCCCTTGGCCAATCTCACTGGCGAATGGCTCCCTGTGGCCAAACTCGCCGAACTCCCCCTGACCGCCGCCCACCGAAAAGCTGCCACCCGTTTTTTTGAATACCGCGAATGCACGCGAAGAGATTATAAGAATATGACGCAGATCAACGCAGATGAACGCTGATTAAAAGGATCAAAAAAATCCTGCTGATCCTGCTCATCCTGAAAATCTGCGTCCCATTTTTTCCTTCCAAAAAACTCTGCGGTTCTCCGCGCCTCCGCGATCTCTGCGTTTAAAAATTAGCGTCGATTGGCGTCCATTCGCGGTTTCTCATCCACTCACTCCCAATCGAGTTTTAGGGGGACTTCCTTGCCGTTGGCGGCTTTGGAATCATCGGCGGCCTGCATGAAGGCGTAAATCTCCAGCGTCTCGCGGGCGGTGACGGGCGACTTGCCGGTTTTGAAAAACTTGACCACCGCCTCGACGAGCGGCGCGTAGCCGTCGTATCCGCCGACCGCGTGTTCGCCGCTCTCGCACTTGGCCGTGCCGCCGTAGCCTTTGCCCTCGCGGAAGATGCCGATGCGGCCATCCTTCCATGTTCCGGTGACCTCGATTTTGCCGTCCTTGGTTGTGCCGCGCTTGACCGACACGCAGCCTGAGCCCATCACGGTGAAGAGCGACTCGACGCCGTGGATGCCGTACCAAAACAGGTCGGGGTGATGCGGCTCGAGTGCCGCCGGGCTGAAGGTTTCGCAGCGGAGAACCTTTCCGTGTTTGCCGGCGCGCGCGGCGAGTGTGGCCTTGGCGAAGCGTAGCGAGGAGGAACTGAACACCGGCACATTGTGGCGCTTGGCCAAGCGGTAAATCTTCACGCAATCGGCGAGCGTGCCGGCGAGTGGTTTGTCGAGGAAGAGCGGCTTGCCGGCTTTGATGACGTCGATGGCGTGCTTGAGGTGCGGGCGGCCATCGACGTTTTCGATCATCACCGCATCGACGTGCCGGCAAAGCTCGGTGACGGTCGGGTAAAGTTTCACGCCCCATTTGTCGGTCAACTCGGCGGTGTATTTATCGACTCGCGTGTAGCTCGACTCGACATCGGGGCTGCTGTCCTTGACGGCGGCGATCATCCGGGCGCCGGCGACGTGGTTTTTGTCGGTCGCGTCGTTGAGGACGCGTGTGAAGGCGATGACGTGCGAGGTGTCGAGCCCCACCATGCCGATTTTCAAGTCGGCTGCCTGAGTGGATACAATGAGGGTGGCAATCATTGCCAACCCAAAGAATCGTTTGGATTGCATGCGCAGAATGTCAGCTCAAGCTTGGCCAAGCGCAAGGGAAAAAAGGTAGGGATGGCTCTCCGAGCCGTCCGCACGGAACTCGAACCTGCCGGCTCGGAGAGCCATCCCTACCTTCGCTTGAACGGTGCCGTGGAGTGGTTGATGACCCACCAGTAGTCGCGGGCCTTGCCGCCGATGGAACCGGCGTTGGAGTAGTCGAGCCGCATGCGCTTTTGTACCGGCTCGTTTTTGGGCATGGGGTCGCTCCATTTCTTGATTGCGGCGTGGCCGTCGGCGTAGGCGTAACCGCAGGCGGCGTTGTGGTAGTTGGCCGGGAGGTTGCGCCAGATGGTGGCGGTGTAAGGGTAGAGGACGAAGCCACCGTTATTGATGCTGTCCGGGTGTTCGTCGGCGAAAATCCACAGGTCGGACGGCGACGGGTCAACGATGTACGAGAGGATGTCGTACTTGCGCCAGCCGTGTCCGTGGATGCTCGAGACGGTCGAGCTCATCGTGGGGTCGTAAAGACCGCCCTCGATGTAGCCGTTCATGGCGACGCTGCGGACACGCGGCATTTCCTTGCGGCCAATCTTGCAGGTGTATTTGTCGGATGGACATTTGTAAATGCCGGCCGACTGTGTGTACGGGCCAAGCTTGGGGTAGAGGTTGCCCATCTGTTTGCGCGTGCCGATGAGGTAGAGCAGATTGGTGTTGTCGCGGTTGTTCGGTACGAAGGTGAGGAAGCCGTTGATCCAGCCGCGCAGATCCCGAAGGTGCTTGGCGTTGGGCGGCAGCCGGTCTTCGGAGTCGCCGACGTACAGCATCCACGCCATGAGGAGTTGGCGTTGGTTGTTGAGGCAGTAAATGCCGGTGGCGTTGTCCTTGGCCTTGGCCAACGCGGGCAACAGCAGCCCGGCGAGGATCGCGATGATGGCGATCACCACCAGCAACTCGATCAGCGTGAAGGCCTTGGTCAGGCGCGGTCGGAGCGGGCTGTTATTGGGCCACGTCAAAACAGATCAGAAAATCTTCGCTGCGAATGACCATTCGCTTGTCGGAGAGGATGGGAGCAGCCCAGCAGGGATAATGCAACTCCGGAACCTGATGCCGGCCCAGTTCGACCGGCTTCGCGGCGTTAACCTCGAACAGGCCAAGCAGGCCGCCTTCGCCGAGGACGAACAACTTGCCGTCGGCCATCACGGCGGAGCCTCGGCCGTAAACATCGGGCTGTTTGCTGCCGCGTTTTTGCCAGCGCTCGTCCCGGCTCCATTTGACTTTGCCGCTTTCCAACTCAACACAGCGAAAAAACGCGTCCGGTTCGTCGCGCCCGCTGAAGGCGTAAAGGTGTCCGTCGTGCAGGATCGGCGTCGTCCAGTGAATGCCCAGCACCGGCTCGAGTCGGCGGTTGGCTTTGCGACGCTCGTTCGTGCTCCAGACTTCGGTGAACGACTTGCCGTCCTTGGCGATGTCGAGCAGGAACGAGCCGACGCCGTAGTAGGCGGCCGAGCAGAACACGCGGTTGCCGAGCACGACCGGATTGGCGGCGTTGACCGACTCATTGATGCGCGCGCGAAACCAGCGACTGAAGTTCACCTTGCCGGTCTTGGGATCCAGCGAGACGAGCCCCTGCCGCGTGAGGCTCAGGAGCGTGCGCCGTCCGTGAATCGTGGCGAGCGTCGGCGTGGAGTAGCTGGCGAGTTTCTCGTTGCCGCGCCAGCGGACGAGCGGTTCGCCGGGCCAGCCGATGGACGGCTTGCCCTGCCACGTTTCGCGACCGGCGCTCTGCCAAACGACTTTGCCGGTGTCTTTTTCGAACGCCACCATCGTCGAGTTCGGTTGCCCGCCGACCATCACGATGAGCAGATCCCCCTCGATCACCGGTGACGCGCCGACGCCGAAAAAAGCTTCCGACACTTGAAAGTCCTCCGCCGTTTTTCGCTGCCAAACCGGCTTGCCGGTTTTGATGTCGAGACAGAGCAGCACGCCTTCCGCGCCGTAGGTGAAGCAATATTTTTCCGTAAGCAGCGGCGTGCAGCGTGGTCCGTTGTTGTAGCCGAAGGGGTCGCGGTAGCGGGTGGGGGAGGCGTGCCGCCAAATCGGCTTGGCTGTTTTGGTGTCGAGCGCCTCGATGATTTGCTCGTTGCGGATGCGGTGAAACAAAACCAAGCGCCCGTCGCGAATGGACGGCGCACTGTAGCCGGTGCCGATCTGTTTTTTCCAAAGCACCTTCGGCCCGCCGCTTGGCCAAGCGCTGAGCAGGCCCGTCTCGGTCGAAGTGCCATCGGCGCGTAGCCCAAGCAGTTGCGGCCAATCCTCCGCCTCCCCCGTGGCCAAGCCGAGCATCGCAGCGATGATGATCAGTTTCGAAATACGGTGCACGCGGTTTTTGTAATCAATCCAACTCTAACTTGAAACTGAAAACTTGAAACTATGTCCCCCGATTCATTTTCCAGAGCAGCACGCAGCCGATGCCTTGGAAGAGGAAATTTGGCATCCACATCCAGAGGTGCGGCAGCAGGGCGGAATGCCTCTCGAGCGCTTGGCCAAGCACGATAATCCCGTAGTAGCCCGTCACCAAAACCAGCGCCATGGCGATGCCGATGTTGGTCTCGCGGCGGTGCGTGCGGATGGCCAACGGGATGCCGATCAGCGTGAAGCCGATGCATGCAAACGAGAGCGCCACTTTTTGGTGGAGCTGCACCTTCACCGGCGTGGGATCGATGCCCTGCCGTTTCAATTCGGCGATGCGCCCGCGCAGTTGGCCAAAGCCAAGCTCCTTCAATTTCGGAGGGCGCTGTTTGGACTCCTTCGGTTTTTTGCCAAGCGCCATCGGGCCGTACTTCGAGTAAACGAACGTGCGCTCTTTGCCGTCGCTGAACTCGAAGCCATCGACATCACGCAGCGTGAGCATCACTTGATCGGTCTCGGCGTCCAGTTCGAGCGAGGCTTCCTTGGCGTGCATTCGCATCTTGAGATTGCCGGCCTCGTCGTGCTGATAAATCATCACGTCGCTAAGTGTGTCGCCGTCGATCGAGCCGACGTAAACGCGATGCCCCGGGAAATCGGTGTACCCCTTTTCGGTGAGCAGCATGGCGGCGTTCTCGAGTCCGTACTCGAAGAGCATCGTCTTGTAGGCCAAGCGGCATTGCGGGGCGACGTGCAGATTCATCCAACCGCACAGCGCGGACATCAGCACGCCGATGGCCAGCACCGGCGCGGAGAGGGAGAGCAGGCTGATGCCGCCGGCGCGTGCGGCGGTGAGTTCGTGGTCGGCGCTGAACCGGCCGAACACCAGCAGCGTGGCGGTGAGCATCCCCATCGGCAGCGAGTAAACGAGCACGTACGGGATCAGCAGCCCGATCGCTTTGAGCAGGAAGCCGGGCGCTACCTGACCGGACGCCATCAGCGCGGCGATCTCCTTGAACAGGTTGCCGAGCAGCAGCACGAACGTGAACACCACCACGGTCATCAGCAGCGTGGCCAATGTTTCTCGGGTCAAATAAAGATGCAGTGTTCTCATCCGGTGCACGCCTCCGGCGGCGAGGCGCGCCATTGTTGGAGGCGCTTGGCCAAGCGCGCAAGTTTTATGCGGCGTGACAGCCCGGTATGGCTGCGGTAGCGTCCCGCCCATGCACTCGACTTCCGACCCCGTTTCACGTCGTAATTTCCTCAAGGAAACCACCGCCGCCACGGCTGCTCTCGCCGCGTTGCCGCTTGGCCATGCGCACGCCGCCGAGGGCGAATGGATCAAGCTCTTCGACGGCAAGACGCTTGATGGCTGGCACAAAAACCCGCAACGCATCGGCCACGGCACCGGCGGCAAATGGTTCGTCGAAGACGGCGCAATCGTCGGCGAGCAAGACCCTCCGGGCTCCGGCAACGGCGGGATTTTGTTGAGCGACCGCAAGTTCGGCGACTTTGAAGTGAAGATCGACATGAACCACGACTGGGGCCCGTGCTCCGGTTTTTTCCTGCGCTCCAACGACAAGGGCCAATGCTTTCAAGTGATGGTCGATTTTCACGACGCCGGCAACGTCGGGCACATTTACGGCGAAGGCACCGGCGCATTCAACAATCGCGCCTTCGACATCAACGGCAAGGTCGTGGACGGCAAACTGGTGGCGATCACCGGCGACAACGTCCGCAAGCCAAGCGAGCACGGCTGCGTGTACACCTGCACGCCGGGCGAGTGGGTGAAGGCGTGGCGCGTCGGCAAGTGGAACACGCTGAAAGTCCGCTGCGTCGGCAAGTACCCGCGCATCACCACTTGGCTCAACGGGCAGAAGATTTGCGAGTTCGACGGCGCGACCTTCAAGCACTCAAATTACGATCGCGAAAAAGTTCACGGTACGCTCGGCGAAAAAGGCTCGATCGCCGTTCAAGTGCACGGCGGCCGCAGCTGGCCCAAGGGTGCCAAAGTGCGTTGGCGCAACATCCTCGTCCGCGAGTTGTAACGCGGGGTTTACAGGTTGGCTTTGACTTGGGCGGCGAGGGCTTGGCCAAGGGCTTGGGCTTGGTTGAGTTCGCCGGTGACGGTTGCCTCACTGTATTGGGTGCCGTCGCCGAATGAGAGGCCGGGCATGTGGATTTTCTCGCGGCGCACCTCGGCGTGTGCGGCGACGGGGCTTTGGCAGCCACCACCCATCGCGCTCAAAAACGATCGCTCGGCTCCGGCACAAATCTGCGTGTTGAAATGGTTCAGCCGCTGGCAGAGCTTGGCGATACGCTCGTCATTTTCGCGGATCTCGATGCCGATCGCCCCTTGGCCAACGCACGGCAGCATTTCGCTGGTTTCGATGACGGTCGCGCAGGTGCCGTTCGGCACGGCGTCGCCTTGGAGCAGTCCGTCTTTGCCAATCTCGAAGTCGAGCCGGCGCAGCCCGGCATGGGCCAAAACAGTGGCGTCGATCTGCGGGTCGATGGCGAGTTTGTCGAGGCGCGTGGGGACGTTGCCGCGAATCTCGATGATGTTCCAGTCGGGCCGCAGGCGGAGCAGTTGCGCTTTGCGGCGCGGGCTGCTGGTGGCGACGGTGAGGCTGGCCGGCAGTTGGGCGATCGTCAGTCCGGGCTCAAAGCCGCGACGGTCGGAGGGGTCGCGGTAGAGCAGGACTTCGCGCGGGTCTTCGCGCTTGGTGATCGCACCGAGCGTGAGGCCGGCCGGCAGTTCGGTCGGCAAATCTTTCAGACTGTGCACGGCGAGGTCGGCGCGGTTTTTCACCAACGCGACCTCGAGTTCCTTCGTGAAGAGGCCCTTGGGCAGCGACTGGCCCGGCTTGACGCCCTGCGTTTGCAGTTTGTCGCCGGTCGTCTTCAAAATCTTGATCTCGAAGTTGAGCCGCGGGAACGCCTTTCGGCACTGTGCAAAAATCATGTTCGCCTGTGCGAGGGCGAGGGCGCTGCCCCGGGTGGCGATGCGGATTGTGTTTGTGTCGGGCAAAATATTTTCCAGTCAGCTGCTGGCTTGTTGTTCGCGGATGGCGAGTTTGGTTTTGCCGGGGCGGGCTTTGAGGTTGTCGAGCAGTTCGTTGCGTTTTTCGGCGATGAGGCGTTTGCACAACTCGAGCTCGGCTTTGCGCTGATCGAGGTATTGTCCGGCGATGCTTTGCAGATCGTCGATGTTGTAAACGTACACGTTCTCGAGTTGGTTGCAGTTGGGATCGATGTCGCGCGGCACGGCGATGTCAATGATCAACAAGGGTCGATGACCACGCCGCCGAAGCAATCCATCGAGCTTGTCGCGGGTGAGAATGCAGTGCGGCGCGGCGGTGCTGCTGATAATGATGTCCACCTGCTGGAACTCCGCCTCCCACGTGTCGAAGCCAATGGCGCGGCCTCCGAGCTCGGCAGCCAGCGCGACGGCTTTTTCGTGTGAGCGGTTTGAGACAAAAATGCTTTGCGCGCCCCGGCTCTTGAGGGCGCGGGCGGCTTTTTCGCTCGTGTCACCGGCGCCGATGACGAGCACCTGCTGCGACTTGAGCGAGTCAAAAATCGACTCGGCCAACTCCACCGCCACCGAGCTGACGGAGATGCTGCCGCGCTGGATTTGTGTTTCCGAGCGGACGAGCTTGGCCACGTTGAATGCTTTTTGGAATGTCTTGTTTAGCTGTGCGCCGGTGGCCTGTTGGGCATGGGCGAGTTTGTAGGCCTGCTTGAGTTGGCCGAGAATTTCCGTCTCGCCAAGCACCATCGAGTCGATGCCGCACGACACGCGGAAAAGGTGATCGACACTCTGCGGGTCGCGGTGCGTGTACAGTTCGTTGCCGGGCGTCGAGTCGATGCCGTGGAAGTCGCAAAGAAACCGGCGCAGCGCTTGGCCAAGCGCGGGGTCGTCGTCACGAGTCGCGGCATAAATCTCGACACGGTTGCACGTGGAGAGAATCACTGCTTCGTCGGCGATGCCTTGCTCGCGCATTTGGCCAAGCGCGTCGGCGATCTGCGTGTCGGTAAAGGCAAAGCGCTCCCGCAGTTCGACGGGCGATGAGTGATGGCTCAGGCCTGTGACAACAATCGGCATCGCTTACGGGGCGGGGTTGTGAATTCCCGAGAGCAGATTGGTTCCCCAAAACGTGAGGATGACAAACCCGAACGCGACGATCGCCGACCAAGCGTAGCGGCGTCCGCGTTGGTCAAACTTCCAGTGCAGCACCAGCAGCATGCCGTAGATCGCCCAGACGAGCATCGACCAAATGACCTTGGGGTCGCCTTGGAACGAGGTGCCCTCCGGCAGTTCGACAAACGCCGCGCCGAGGCCAAGCCCGGTCGTGAGCAGCGCCAAGCCGGTGGCGAGCGTGACCGTGATCATTTTCTCCAACCGCTGTATCGGCGGTAGCAGAGTGAAGAGCGCGCGAGCCCGGTGAAATTTCAGGTTGCGCTCCTGCGTGAGGAACATGCTCCCGGCGACAGCGCTCAAGCCAAACGCCCCGTAGCCAAGCATGATCATCGCGGCGTGCAGGCTGGCCCATCCGTTGGTGAACTGCGGCTTGCCGGTCGGTGCCGGGTCGAGGCCGGGCATCAGCGCAAAGACGCCAACGCAAAACAACAGCGGCGAGGTGAACACACCAAGGAAACGCAACCGGGGCCAGAGGCCGAAAACAAGACTCCCGGCGGCGATCGTCCACAGGACAAATGCGGTGGCCTCGTACAGGTTGTTGACCGGGCAGTGCTGCAGCGAAAAGCCGCGCTTGGCCATGGCGACGGTGTGCAGTACGAAAGCAACCGCGAGCAGACTGTAATTGATCCAGCTATCCCGCTGGAACCCGCGCCGCCAGAGGAAAGCGGAGTACAGCATGCTGGCGCCGTAAACGATGACGGCGGACAAAAACCATTGGCGTGCAGGATCCAAAATTCAGTGCGCTTGGCCAAGCCGCGCAAGGCGGGGCAGTCTAGGCCAAAACCCCGCCGCATCAAATGAAACTTGCTGCCGCTTGGCCAAATGCTCGGCTCACTTTAGCCGCAGCATTTTTTGTATTTTTTACCGCTGCCGCAGGGGCAGGGGTCGTTGCGGCCGACCTTGACGGCGGTGCGCAACGGCTCGGCCCGGGAGACCATGTCGGTGGCTTCGTCCACCATGTCGGAGGCTTCGTTGGCGGCGCGGCGTTCCT
>CAUZVJ010000023.1:0-15160 GCA_963583225.1 Verrucomicrobiia bacterium | reverse complement strand
GGCCCGTCCGGCAGCGGCAAATCGACCTTGATGCACATCCTCGGCTGCCTTGACTCGCCCACTTCCGGCACGCTCAGGTTGGATGACACGATGATCCACGACGCCTCCTCCCGTCAACTGGCCTCCATCCGGAACAAAAAAATCGGCTTTGTGTTTCAGTTTTTCAACCTGCTGCCCAAGTTGACTGTCCGCCAGAATGTCGAGTTGCCGATGATTTACAGCGGCTACAACGGCAAGGAACGACGCGAGCGAGCGATGGCCGCGCTGCGCCGCGTCAACATGGAGGATCGCAGCAAACACCGCCCGTCGCAGCTCTCCGGAGGCCAACAGCAACGCACCGCCATTGCCAGGGCGTTGGTGAACGATCCGCGCATCATTTTCGCCGACGAGCCGACCGGCAACCTCGACTCGCACACCGGCGAGTTGATTCTCGAAATGTTCGACCAACTCCACAACGAAGGCCGGACGGTGATGCTCGTCACGCACGACCCGGAGATCGCAGCGGTGACCCCGCGGCGCATCGAGATTCGCGACGGCAAAATCGCCAACGAGGTCGACCCCACGCTGACCGGCAATGCGCCACGGTTCGAGCAGGTTTCAAACGGTGAGCCGAAGGCAACAACCTAGTTTTTGGAATGAATTTCGGCACGGTCATCCAGAGCGGTATCAAGGAAATTGGAGCGCACTGGTTCCGGTCGGTGCTGACGATGTTCGGCGTGGTCTGCGGTGTGGCGAGCCTCGTGACGATGGCGGCGTTCGTGAAGGGAAAGGAAAACCTCCTGCGCGAGTCGCTGGCCGAAACCGGCGGGCTGGAGAAGATCACCGTCGAGTCCGAGGACGATCTGCCGGACTACCAAAAACACCTCGAGGGCGAGGCCAGGGGCGTAACGCTCAAGGACGTGTACGCGCTGGAAAACGGCGCACCGATGGTTCACGACATCACGCCGTCCATCAACAAGAGCCGATACCGGGGCTATCTGCGCGTGAGCCGCAAGGGGCGAGGGGCGCGGCCGTGGATGCTGCAGGGCACTTGGCCAAGCGCGCTGGAAATCCAGGAGCACGAGATCGAGCATGGCCGGATGTTCACGATGATGGATGATCTCTTGGCCAACAATGTCTGCGTCATCGGCACAGAAATTCGCAACTCGCTTTTCGACGAAGTGGATGCCCAAGGCGAAACGAACATCCCGATCGGCGAACGCATCCTGATTAACTATGTGCCGTTCACCATCGTCGGCATGTTCAAGGAATACATGAGCGACGAGGATCGAAAAAAGAAGGAGGCCGCCAAGGCCGCCGGGGAAACTCGAAGCCGCCGGAACATGTTCTCGCGCGGTGCGGACAGCAACACCCGCCGAACCCAGTATATTTATTACCAAAAAAACAACGCCATCATGGTGCCGCTCAACACACTCGTGGCGAAGCTCGATTCCAGCTACGAGACCGGCAGCAGGCTTGACCGCAAGCTGTCCGAGATCACGATGAAAATCGAGGATGTGTCACTGCTTGCGCCGTCTTTGCAACAGGTTCGCAATGTGTTGATGCGGACGCACAATGGGCTGGAGGATTTCGAGTTCGAGACGCAGGAGGAGTTTGCCGATGACATCACGCTGGCCATTCACAACGAGCGCGTCAGCGGCATGTTCATCGCCGGGATCTGCCTGTTGATCGGCGGGATCGGCATCATCAACATCATGCTCTCGAGCATCTCCGAGCGCGTCCGGGAGATCGGCATTCGCAAATCCGTCGGCGCGACAACGATGGACGTTTTCACCCAAATCCTCATTGAAAGCGTGGTGCTGGCCGTGGCGGGCGGCTTGGCCGGCTTGGCCATCTCGCCCATCCTTGTCAACACGCTGGCCGGCTTGGCCGACGACACCACGCCGCCGATCATGACGACACAGGCCATGCTGGTCGCGTTTGGTTTCAGCGCGATCATCGGCAGTCTGGCAGGCCTGTTCCCCGCCATCAAGGCGGCCAAACTGGATCCTATCCAGGCGCTTCGCTACGACTGACCTGCCGTGATCCTCATCAACACAATCACCATCGGCCTGCGGGAAATCGCCTCGCATTGGTTCCGGTCGTTGCTGACGATCATCGGCGTCGTGCTGGGTATCGTGAGTCTCGTCACCATGTCCGCGATCGTGCAGGGAATGGAAAACGCGATGAAGGAACGCATGGTCGCTTACGGCGGCGCGGACAAAATCAATATCGACGACGAAGACCCGCCCGACTATCAGGAACACAAGCGCGACTACTCCCCCGGAATCACCATGCAGGACGCCTACGCGCTCAAGCGCAACGCCACCCTGCTGAAAGTCGTCTCGCCGGAGATGTACGTTTCGCGCGCACGCGCCACCTATCAGGGCAAGCGGGCTTACGTGGCCTCGTTCATGGGCGTGTGGGAGGATGTCATGGAGTTGGAGTCGCACGTCATCAAGTTCGGTCGGTTTTTTTCTCCTCTCGAGGATTTGCAGGCCAAGAATGTCTGCGTCATCGGCGCCGATATTCGGGATCAACTTTTCGGCGAAACGACCCCCGACGGTGAACCGGTCAACCCGGTCGGCAAATCAATCAATATCAACTTCCGGCCGTTCACCATCGTCGGCATGTATGAGCGGATGGAGAGCGAAGCGGAACAAAAGAAACGCGCATACAAGCTCGCCATGCAGAAAACCCGGAGCGGCCCCAAGCGTGAGTCGTCGATGTACTCGCGCGGCAGCCGGTTCTGGCGCAAAAACAACACCATCCACATTCCGCTCAACACGATGTGGATGAAATTCCGCATGGCCTCTGCCAGTTCATCATCCTCGTCCAGCCGGTTCTCGAGCCAATCCTCCAGCAGTTCCTCCGAGCCGACCGTCTATGTGCCCGACCCCACGCTGAGCGACTTCGACGCCAAGGTGATCGACCTCGAGTTGATGGACAAGGCGCTCGCGCAGATTCGCAACATCATGATTCAGACCCACAACGGAATCGAGGACTTCGGATTCCGCACACAGGAAAGCGCCATCACCAACATCAACCAGCGCTTGGCCAACGCGAAGATCATCCGGGGCATCATTGCCGCGATGAGCCTGATCGTCGGCGGCGTCGGCATCATGAACATCATGCTCGCCAGCATCAACGAGCGCATCCGCGAGATCGGCACCTTCAAGGCCATGGGCGCCACCGGCCTCGTCGTGTTCCTGCAAATCATCATGGAGAGCCTCAGCCTTGCCTTGCTCGGCGGCTTGGGCGGCATCCCCGCCTCGTACGGCTCGGTCTGGCTGTTGACGCAAATGCTCCCGAACGAAAACACGCCGGAAATCACCGCGCAGGCCCTGATGATCGGCGTGGCTTTCAGCGCCTGCGTCGGCCTGCTCGCCGGCCTGTTCCCCGCTTACAAGGCCTCCCGCCTCGACCCCATCGAGGCGCTGCGATACGAGTAAAACCAAGCGCTTGGCCAGGCAGCGTTGGGAGGGATGGCTGTCCGTGCCGTCCAACTAAAATACGCCTTGAGCGCGCAAGGGGCAGCGAGCCCTGCCTCTTGCCTGGCCAACAGATTGTTGAAGATTACTTGTCCGGGTCGCCGCCCTTGTCGGCGTCTCCCCGCTTGGCCTCTTTTTTATCATCGCCATCGGAATCTTTATCGCGATGCTTGTGATCGTGGCCGTGGCCAAACAACGCCTCCGCCGTCGAGTCCACCACCTTTTCGGGAATGTCCACCGTGGCATCGAATGCCTTGCGCGTGGACTTGAACGGATGAAACGGCGCGCCCAGTGCGTAGCCGGTCATGCGAAACGGATACTTGATCACCTTGCCGGCCAAGCTCTCATCGTCACGATCGTGCCTGTCCCCACCTTGGTCTCGGTGGTGTTTGTGATGCCCGCAGCCGACAGTGACCAACGCGGCTACCATAGTGAATAGTATGGATTGAGTTTTCATTTTCATTAGTTGATCCGCCAGCCGGCAGCCAAAGGTATAATCATTATACACAAGCTGACTGGAGAGGGTTACACCATGCCCGCAGCCGTGTCAACGACGCAGCCTTGTGAAATGGCTGCCGAGCTTCCATCATTGGCCAAGCGGTGAGCGACGACGCCAACATCCACCCGGCCATCCAGCCTGTCCAGCTCCAGCGACTCTATCAGGTCAGCAAGGTCATCCACTCGACCCTCGACCAACAGGAGGCGCTCGGGTTGATCGTGCGCGAGGCGGTTGGCCTCGTCAACGCCACCACCGGCTCGGTCGTGCTCATCAACCCCACTGACAGTTTGCTCGAGATACAGGCCGCGCACGGGCTGCCGGACGGCTCCTCGCGCCTCAAGCTGCGCATGGGCGAGGGCATCACCGGCTGGGTGGCCCAGCACGGCAAACCGGCTCTCGTGCCGGACGTGCGCGAAGACGCCCGCTACGTCCAGATTCACGACAACACCCGCTCCGAGTTGGCCGTGCCGCTCGAGGTCAACGGCTCCGTTCGCGGCGTGATCAACGTGGACTCCGACCAACTCGACGCCTTTTCCGAAACCGACCAGGCGCTGCTTACCGAGCTGGCCAGCCAAGCGGCCACCGTCATTCACAATGCCTTCCTATACGAGCGCTCGCGCATCCGGGCCGACCTGTTCGAGTCGCTCATCACCGTCGGCCAAGCGATCAACTCCGCTGTCGACCTCGACGACGCCCTCGCCGCCATCACCCGCGAGGCGTGCAGCCTGATGGATGCCCGAACCGGCGCATTGCAACTGCTCGACGAGAGCGGCGACCGGTTGATCCTCGTGGCCTCGCACGGCGCCGGCGAAGCCTACCTCAACAAGCCCGACGTCGTCGTTTCCGACAGTTTTCTCGGCGCGGTGGTGCACCGGATGAAGCCGCTGCAGATCGAGAACATCCAGACCTCCAACGCCTACCAACAGCAAAACATGGCACGCGAGGAGGGGCTCGCCGCTCTGCTGAGTGTGCCGCTGGTTTTCGGCGGGAGCGCCATCGGCACGCTGAATATTTACAAAGCCGATAGCTACGTTTTCTCCAATGACGAAATCCGCATCGCCATGGCACTGGCCGAACTGTCCGCCATCGCCATCGAGAAAGCACGGTTGCTCGAGCGCATCGTCGAGTCGGAGGAGCACCTTCGGCAAAACGAAAAACTCTCCGCACTTGGCCTGCTCGCAGGCGAGGTGGCCCACGAGATCCGCAACCCGCTCACCGTCCTCAAGATGCTCTACCACTCGCTGGGCCTGGAGTTTCCGGCCGACGACCCGCGCGCCGAGGACGTGCGGATTATGGGCGAAAAAATGGATCACCTGAACACCATCGTCGAACAGATCCTCACCTTCGCGCGCAACGCCGAGCCGCAACTCCAGCCCACCGACGTCAACAAACTCATCGACGACCTGCGCATCCTCGTTCGCCGAAAAATCTCGCAGCAAAAAGTCGAATTGGAAACGCACTTGGCTAAGGGCTTGCCGTCGGCCCAAGCCGACGCCCCGCAACTGAGTCAGGTTTTTTTGAATCTCACCCTCAACGCGCTCGAGGCCATGCCGGACGGTGGCCGCCTGTCGATCGAGACACGCACCATCCACCTGCCGAAGTCAGCGCCGGAGCCGACTCACATCCGCATCGAGTTCACCGACACCGGCTGCGGGATGGACGCCGAGATACGCGAACGCGCCTTTACCTCGCTGCTCAACACCAGCAAGCCGGGAGGCAGCGGCCTTGGCCTGGCCATCGTCGGCCGCATCATCGAGTCCCACGCCGGTCGCATCAAAATCAAGCCAAGCACCACCGGCACCACCATCAGCATCCTGCTGCCGACGGCCGGTTAAACGAGCACTTGGCCAAGCGCTTGGCCTAGACGAAGCGGGTTTTGCCCGGGATCGGGATGGCGTAGCGGCCGTCTTCGTCCGGCAGGGTCGGCGGGGCGGCTTCCCAGCCAAGGACTTCTGGCATGGTGTTTTCTTCGGAGTTTAACGCCTCGTCAGCGGTGATCATGCGGCCGGAATAGGTGGCCATGCGGCCCATCACGGAGGTCAGCGTGCTGTGCGCTCCGTAGAAGGCCTCGTTGTACGGCTTGTCGTTTCGGATGGCGTCAAACAGGTCGTCGTGCTCCTGCTGGTACGGGTTTTTGCCGCCTTTTTTAAAACGCCAACTTTGTTTGCCGTCGTTGCCGAACAACGCATGCGGGCCGCTCACGGTCGCCCTGCCCTTGGTGCCCTGCACGTGCTCGGAGACGCTGTTCCAGCAGCCTCGGATGTGCCGGCATTGGCTGAACATGTAGCTGCCATCCGGGTATTTGTACTCGACGGCGTGGTGGTCGTAAATCTCGCCGTGGTCGATGCCGGTGCGAACCTCGCGACCGCCCAGCCCCTGGCAACTCGCCGGATGGGTGCCCTTGATCCAGTTGATGACGTCGAGATTGTGGATGTGCTGCTCATCGATGTGGTCGCCGCACAGCCAGACGAAGTAGTACCAGTTGCGCATCTGGTATTCCATCTCGGTGAGCTTGCGTCCAGCTCTCTGCTCAAAGCCCTTGCGGTCACGCACCCAGACGCCGCCGCCGTTCCAGTAGGCGCGTGCGGAGACGATATCGCCGATGGCACCGTCCTGAATGCGCTTGATGACTTCCTGATAGCCAAGCTGATGGTGGCGCTGCAGGCCAACGCCGACCTTGAGGTTTTTCTTCTTGGCCTCTGCGGCGGCGGCCAGCACTTGGCGGACGCCCTTGCCGTCGACAGCCACCGGCTTCTCCATGAAGACATTTTTGCCCTGCTTGATCGCCTCGGCGAAGTGGATCGGCCGAAAACCCGGAGGCGTTGCCAAGATGACCATGTCGGCCAACTCGATGGCTTTCTTGTAGGCGTCGAATCCGACGAACTTGTTCTCCTCCTTCACGTCCGCCTTCAGGCCGTGTTTTTTTTGCAGCCCCTTTTGGCTGCCGTCCATTCGATCCCGGAAGGCATCGGCCATGGCAACGATCTTGACGTCGCCGGTGGTGCTGAGGGCCTGGTCGGCCGCCCCGGAACCACGGCCGCCGCAGCCGACCAGCGCCACCTTGATCGTGTCGCTGGACTGTGCGAACGCGCCGCGCTCGATGGACAGGCTGCCCAGCGCCGCCGCACTGCCGGCAATCGCTGAACTGGACTTGAGGAAACCACGGCGATTGAGCCGTGAGCCGTTTTTTTGGGTATTATTGCTTTGTTTCATTAGACGATATCCGTTCAAAATTGAAAAGGAACCGGCGGCAGCTTAATTCGGCTCGCCCTCGGTTGTCCAATACTTATGCATTTTTTCAGCCGATGGCACGATCAAGGGCCGAATCACGCGAAACCCTAGGAATTGAGCATCGGTGTGATACCAGATGCTCTTGGGCAACTGCGGATCCTGAAATTTCCAAGCGGCCGAGGAGGCGATCCGGACGGCGCTGCGCAGCCCCTCTGGCTTGTCCATCCACGAGCCGCCACGGGCGATGCGGGGGTACAGCGACTTGCCGTACTCGAACGGATTGGAAACGGCCTCCTTGAACGTCGCGTAAATATCCGAGACGAACTGGTCGAGCACCCACTCGGACACGTTGCCGTGCATGTCGTGCAGGCCCCACGGGTTCGGTTTTTTTGTGCCGACTTTTTGGTACTTGAAGTCGCTGTTGCCGTCGTGCCAGGCGTGCTCGTCGAGCAATGAAGGATCGTCGCCGAAACTGTACGGCGTGGCGGTGCCGGCGCGGCAGGCGTACTCCCACTCGGCCTCGGTCGGCAGCCGGTAGTAGTGGCCGGTCTTGGCGGTGAGCCATTTGCAATAGGTGTTGGCGGCGTGCTGGGTCATGCTGATCGCCGGGAACCCTTCAGTGCCCATCCCGAAGCTCATCTCGACGTACGGCGTGGTCGGACGCGCGACGGCATCGGAGACGGCGTTGAGTTCCGGCTTGTAGCCGCGAATCTTCATCACCATTTTTTCCTCCTCCTCGTAGATGAAAAGCGTGTAGGCATTCCACGTCGTCTCAGTCTTGCCCATCCAAAACGGCGCGATCTTCACCGTGTGCTGCGGCCCCTCGATTGCCTTCCGGCCGGGTTCATCGGCGGGACTGCCCATGACAAATTCGCCACTTGGGATGGGCACCATTTCAAACTTAACACCGCTGCCGGGAATCTCGTCCTCGTACGGCTTCATCGTTGGCTCGAATTGTTTGATGAGTTGCTCGATCGCCTTCGCACGAATATCGACGACCACCTTGGGCGCTGCAGCGATGCTGTCGCCGGTCGCCGGTTTTTCGCCGGTATCGCGGCGGGGCTGCTCGAGTTTCAGCCCTTCCGGCCAAGCGGCACCCTGCACGATCCAGTCGCGCAACAGGTCTATTTGCTCCTGCGGCAGCGGACCGCCTTTTTTCTCCGGCGGCATCAAGTCATCGTGGTCGGCGGGCAGCGTCACGCTCAAGTACAGCGTGCTTTTCTCCAAGTCGAACGGCACCACGGCGGGATCGTTGCCCCCGAAAGCGTGCTGGCGCTCGTCCAGTCGCAGATCGCCCTTGTCGTGCCCTTCGCGGTGGCAACTGACGCAGGTCGCCTCCAAAATCGGCTTGATGTCCTCGACGAAATCGATCCGGCGCACTTGTTTTATCACCAAACCCTCCGGCCACTTGGCCCCGGCGGCGATCCATTCCTTGAGCGCGTTGGCCTGATCGCTCGTGAGCAGTTCGCCCTTGGCCGGCATGATGTCGTCGTCGTCCGGCGGCAGGACGGTGGAGGTGTAGAGCGAACTTTTCTCCGGATTGCCGGGCACGACGACCTTGCCGTACTCGCTGCCCTTCAACAAATCCTCAAGAGTGTGGAGGCGCAGTTCGCCCTTGTCTTTTTTCTCTCCGTGACAGCTCAGGCAAGCCGACGCGAGCACCGGTTGGACGTGTTTCTCAAACGACACCTCGGCCTTGGCCAAGCCCCCCAGCCAAGCCATCGTGGCTCCGGCTAACAACAATCGATTCACCTTGGTTTGCATTTCCAAAAGGCGGGTAATGTCCGTGGAGAACCGGCCAATGTCAATCGGATGCTTGCGCTTGGCCAAGCGGCTCCGTAGGTTTTTGGTTCGTCTCAATGGAAACAATGGTTTCACGACGGAATGGGTTCACCCTGATCGAGTTGCTGGTGGTGATCGCGATCATCGCCATCCTCGCCTCGCTGCTCCTGCCGGCGCTTGGCCGCGCGAAAGAGAAAAGCAAAGCCGCCCGCTGCAACAGCAACCTCCACCAACATGCGCTGGCTTTCGCCATGTACGCTGATGACAACGAGGACTACTACCCGGCCTATTCGCAGTGGGGCACGCTCGGCGGCAAAAAGGGTGTGATGACCCTGCACGGCGGCCTAGTGAAACCGGAGAAGCGGCCGCTCAACGCCTACGCACCTTCGTTCGGCGTGTTCCATTGCCCGGCCGACAGAGGCGACTCGCTGCACACCGACAAGTTCCCGAAAAAAATCCGGAGCTGCTACGACGGCTGGGGCAACAGCTACCTGACCGTGTGGTCGGTGGAGACGCTGCGCATCCAGCATGTCACCGGCGACTCGAGCCACGGGCTGCGCAGCTCGCGGCGTCCGATGAAATCGTCCGAGATGAGCCGCAGCCCGTCGAACAAACTGGTGACCGGCGACTGGCCGTGGTGGGCGGACCGCAAAAAAACGCACCTCCGAAGCCAATGGCACAACTACCACGACCAGTATCGATTCAACGTGCTGCTGGGCGACGGTCACACCGAGTTTTTCGAGTTTCCCAAGGAGGCGTACAACTGGAACTACACCGGCCCGAAGCCGGATCCCAGTTACAGATGGTGGTGACCTTGGCCAAGCGCTTGGCCAAGCGGAGTCAGATCAGTTCGCGGATCGGCTTGTGGCCGTCGGTGATGTAGTGCGGCCGGCCGGAGAGGTCGGGCAGCGTCGCTGTGTCGGTGTCGATGCCGACGTGATGGTACAGCGTGGCCAACACCTCCATGAAGTGCACCGGCCGCTCGGTGGCCTCGCCGCCAAGCCGGTCAGTTGCGCCGATCACTTGGCCGTGTTTCATGCCGCCGCCGGACAGCAGCGCGCACGAGACGCGCGGCCAATGATCGCGGCCGCCGTCCTTGTTGATTTTCGGTGTGCGACCGAACTCGCCCCACACGCAGACGGCGACGTCTTTGTCCAAGCCGCGATCGTGCAAATCCCGGATGAGCGCCGAGACGCCCTGGTCGAACATCGGCATGTCGCCTCTGGCGTTGCCAAAGTTGTTCCCGTGCCAATCCCAAAAACTGAACGCCACAGTAACCACCCGCACGCCGGCCTCGACCAAGCGGCGGGCGACGAGGAATTGCTCGAGGATGCGCGGGGCCGCGTCGCCGCGGATGCCGGTGTCGCCCTTGCCGTACATCTCGATCGTGCGCCGGGGTTCGCGGGTGTGATCGAGCGCCTCAGCCAGGCGACTCGAAGTCAGGATGCCGAACGCCTGCTGATTGAAGGCGTCCATCCCCTTCATCAAACCGGCGGCATCGACGTCGCGGCGAAACTGGTCGAAACTTTTCAGCAACCCCATCCGGTCTTTCAGCCGGTCGAGGCTGATGCCGTTGAGCGTCATGTCCGCCTTGCCGTCGCCCTCGGGCCGGAACGACTTGTGGGCGACGCCGCAAAAACCGGGTTGTGCGGCGTTGTACGGGCGGTGTTTCATCCTCGGCTCGAGTCCGACGAACGGCGGCAACGCCGGGTCGCGCGCCCCCTGCATTTTTGAAATCACCGCGCCAAAGGTGGGCCAGCCGCCCGGCGGTTTTTGCGAACCTTGCGTGTGACCTGTGAAGCAGATGTGGTTCGAGTGCTCGTCCTTCGCGCCGACGATGGAGCGGATCGGCGTCGCCCGGTGCATCTGCTTGGCGATCTTTGGGAGCATCTCGCTGATGTGGATGCCGGGCACGCTGGTGCGGATCGGCTTGAACTCGCCTCGAATCTCCCTCGGCGCCTCCATCTTCAGGTCGTACATGTCCTGATGCGGCGGGCCGCCGGGCAGGAAAATCATGATGATGGATTTTTCGCGCTTGCCGCCGCCCGAGGCCGCAGAGGCCCGCAGCAGATCCGGCAGCGCCAAACCACCCATGCCCAAGCCGCCGATTTTGAGAAAATTCCGGCGACTGACGCCGTCACAAAATCGGCCGGATGAATTTCCGTAAATGCTCAGCATGGCTCCCTGTTGTCCGTGGCCGCGCGGTTCATGCGCAGCCAGCGGTTCACGGCGGATTTTGCCCACTTGGCCAAGCGATGCAACCCCCTTTTCCCGCCGCTTGGCTGTTTGGTCGTGCATCGCTTGGCCAAGTGGCATAGCGTTCCCGCCCGCCGACGGGCACGATGACCCTCCCGCTGCAGTGTCGGCTTGAAAATCATATGTTTAACTACGCATCAAACTATCGTCCGCACGCGGCTTTGGCCACTCTCTTGTTTTCCGTCACGCTTGGCCAGGCGCACGTCGGGCCGCACCCGTCGGTGCACGACACGGTTGCCGGCATCATTGATCGGTTCCGCAAAACGGTTCCGCAAAAAGAGTTGCTCGCGATGAGCGCCGCCAAGGCCAAATCGCTGCTGACGGAAAAGGAGCTTCACATTCTGGCGACGGAGCACGTCACCTTCCGCGTCAATGTGCCGGTGAAAGTGATCATCATCCGCGATGCCGACATGGGCGACAAACCGTTCTGGCTGAAGGAACGCGACTTCAAGCCGATGGGTTTTAAAATCACCATACAGGAAACGGCGGTGGATTTTTGGTTGAAGGACTTCGAGGCCGGCAGGATCGGCCTTGGCGTCAACTCGCTGACCGGCGGGGATGCCCATTACATCGTGGCGCTGATGCCGCTCAAGCCGGAGCCCAAGCTTGAGGTCACCGAGCTTTACCCCGGCCAACTCCGCGTCGGTGCGCTGAAGGACGGCATCCAGCCGTTCGTCGATCGACCCGAGACATTGCCCAAGCCGCCGGTGCTGCCCGGCGTGCTCGCCGGCCTGACTGTGATCCGCACCCAGTACGAGAGCCGCGACGACGCCAAGTTGATCAACCTGTTCCGCAACACAAACCACCCGGCCTTGGCCAAGCCGGACCAAGTCACGCTGACGTGGAGCGGCGACCCGCAGACAACCCAGTCCATCCAATGGCGCACCGGGCCAAGCGTGCCCGGGGGCCAGGTGCAGTGGGTGAAAAAATCAGCCTACAACCGATTTCAGCCGGCCCGGCCCAAGTTGGCCAAGGCCAGGACGTTCAAGATGGAGGATGCGAACCTGATGAACGACCCGGTCGTCCACCGGCACACGGTCGCGCTCACCGGCCTCGAGCCGGGCACGGCCTACCTGTACTCCGTCGGCGACGGCTCGGACGACAGCTGGTCGGAGATGGCCGAGTTCACCACCGCGCCGGGCCGGACGGAGCCGTTCTCGTTCGTGTACATGGGCGACGCGCAGAACGGGCTCGACCGCTGGGGGAGCCTCGTCCAAGGCGCATTCCGGCAACGACCCGACGCGGCGTTTTACATCATGGCCGGCGACCTCGTGAATCGCGGCAATGAACGCGACGATTGGGACAGCTTGTTCCACAACGCACGCGGCATCTACGACCGCCGTCCGGTCGTCCCCGCCATTGGCAACCACGAAAACCAAGGCGGCCACCCCGGGCTGTATCTGCAGATGTTTGACCTCCCGAAAAACGGCCCGGAAAAAGTCGAGCCGGAGCGGGCGTACACGTTCAAATACAGCAACGCCGAGTTCTTCGTGCTTGACAGCAATCTGGCAACGGAAAGCCAAACCGCTTGGCTCGAAAACGCGCTGAAGAACAGCACGGCAACCTGGAAATTCGCCGTCTACCACCATCCCGCCTACTCCTCCAAGCCGGAGCGGGACAACCCCGGCATCCGCGAACAATGGACCCCGCTCTTCGACAAGTACCACCTCGACATGGCACTGCAGGGACACGACCACGCCTACCTGCGCACCTACCCGATGAAGGATCAAAAAAAGGTCGGCAGCACCGCCGAAGGCACCGTGTACATCGTCTCCGTTTCCGGGACGAAACATTACGAGCAGGACCCGCGTGAATACACCGAGTTCGGCATGACCAACGTATCCACTTTCCAAGTGCTCGACATTCAGATCAGCGGCAACCGTCTCGTGTATCGTTCCTACGACACCGAAGGCAAACTCCGCGACAATCTCATCATCGAAAAGTAGCCGCTTGGCCAAGCTGCCTCACGCGAAGGCGCGAAGAAAAAAAGTGCGGAGAAGTTAACGGCTACCAATTCCCCCATAAAAACTTAACCGGGGCGGTTCACCTTCATCCGGCCTTCATTTCAGCGCCTTGAATGAATACAAGTTCGCTTGGCGCATGAAGAATCGCAGGCGGATTTTCTTTCCGATCAGGGAATCCAGATATTGCGGCTTGCCCGACCAGATTGGTGTGGCGGTGACCGAGTCCCGCTCGATTGGATCGCTGTTCTGACGCGAGTAACCCGGAAGGGCTTGACCGGCCTCGTTGAGTACCGCCACCCTCACCCAGGATTCAGTGGGCACCCCCCTGGGTTCACAGTTGATCACCAGCTTGCCCCCGGGCCACTTGAATGGCCGGGTGGTGAGAGTGCCCTCACGCCAGTTTGCCCGGAGGGATGCAAAGCCATCAAGTCGCAGCCTGGCCACGCCCAGCCGGTAATCCCCATTCAGGAAACGCGAGCCATGAAACTCAGGCCCACCGTAATAGTAGAACCAAAGGGCACCTTTGTGGTGAATAGGCGGGCTCAGAGCCGGTTGCACACCGGCCGCATCCCATATGCCGTGATCCCGCCCCTCCGGTAGCATGGAGGGGATGAAGACTCTGCGGGGACGAACCCGTTGCCACGATTGCAGATCGCGGCTGGTGACCAATTGCACTTCCGCTCGGGGAGGGTCGGACACCCGATAGGTCATCAGCATCCCAATGTGAAGGCTTTCGTAGGTAAATGCATGCATGTGGTAAAACTCCGTGTCGGTGGGGTCCTCGAGATCCGGGCGCAGAACTGGCACGGGATCCTCCGAAATGCGCCCTGCGTCCGCACTGAGCCGGGTTTGGAAAACTTCACGTGTCCAGATTCGGCCGGGATAAAGCAACGGATAGTCCCGGGACAACGCGGGGCGACCGAACAGGACAAAGGGAAATTCACGGTTGGTGGGATCAAGCATCGCGGTCAGGCGGTCATGCATTTTGGCGTAAACGCCCGTCTTCGCCGTGGTCTCCCATTTCCAGTTTATTCCATCCGGCGAAGTGGCCAGCCGCACATAATAATGGCACGGAGTTTCCGGAGAATGATGGATGATGAGTTTCCAGGGCCGGTCCGGATCGTTTTTGTCATGAAGAATCGTAGGCGCCGCGGCACAGCCCTGATCCAGATGCAGCACTATGTTATTGGGACCGCCGGTCAGGTGCGCATAATGGTTCAGTTTAGGGCGGCGCCAATGGATTCCGTCATCGCTCAACACGATGCAAATGGGATAGTGAATCTTGGACATTCCCGGCACACCCCCTGAAACCACGCCGACATACCAGGCGCGAAACAAGCCGGTGGCTTCATCCCTGTACACGCCGCCCAAGTAATTCATGGTGGATCCTTCCCAAGGCTCTTCCGGGGAAAGCAACGGATTCTCCGAATGACGAATCGGCTGATGCAGAACCCGTTCCAACAGTGTCACCGACTCGATGATTTCGTCATCTAGGAAAAGCTGCGTCTTGCGGACATCGATCTCGCCGCCAGAAGCCACACTAAACGCAGCCATCAGCACAGCCACTGTTAGTGCCGCTCGTAATGGAACACCGCGTGAGATAAATACAGCGTACAAGATCATAATTCTTTGACTCATCACCGGGTCCGACCAAAACCCTCTCCCCCAAACACGGGGAACTTTCATTCCACGAAATGTTGCAGCAGTGTTCGGATCAATATACGCCACATTGCCGGCTGGACTTTCCGTTCAACCGGTTAACTCGGCGCGGACGGTCTCCAGCAGTTTCTTGGTGGCGAGGATGCCCTCGGCTTCGCTGTGCTTGCTGCCTTCGTACTCGATGCCCACGTAGCCGCGGTAACCAGCGTCGAGCACGATCTTCATCATCCGGCGATAGTCGGTATTCGTCTCGTTGCCCTCGGCGTCGAAGTCGTGCGACTTGGCGCTGACCGCCTTGG
>CAUZVJ010000022.1:0-15169 GCA_963583225.1 Verrucomicrobiia bacterium | reverse complement strand
TCCACGCCTTGGCCAAGCTTGATGTCGGTGCCGCGCCCGGCCATGTTGGTGGCGATGGTCACGGAGCCTTTCTGGCCGGCGCGAGTGATGATCTCGGCCTCCTGCTCGTGGTACTTGGCGTTGAGCACGCTGTGGATGATGCCGTTCTTCTTGAGCAACCGTGAGATGTACTCGCTGACCTCCACCGAGACGGTGCCGACGAGGATCGGACGGCCCTGCCGGTGCACCTCTTTGACCTCGTCGAGCACGGCGTTGTATTTCTCTCGGCGCGTTTTGTAAACGGAGTCGTTGGCGTCATCGCGGATGCACGGTTCGTGGGTGGGGATGGTGAGGACGCCCAGTTTGTAAATGTCGAAAAACTCCTGCGCCTCGGTGGCGGCGGTGCCGGTCATGCCGGCCAGTTTGCTGTAGAGGCGGAAATAATTCTGGATGGTGATGGTGGCCAGCGTCTGGGTCTCCTGCTCGATGGTGACGCCTTCCTTGGCCTCGACGGCTTGGTGCAGCCCGTCGCTCCAGCGGCGGCCCGGCATGGCGCGCCCGGTGTGTTCGTCCACGATGATGACTTTGTTTTCCTGCACCACATAGGCGATGTCCTTCACGTAAAGGCTGTACGCCTTGAGCAACTGGCCGGTGATGTGGATGTTCTCGGCCTTGGCCTTGAACTCGTCCTGCAGCTTGGTCTTGGCGGCCAAGCGGCCCTGGGCGTCGAGACTTTCGTCGTGGTCGATGTCGTGCTGTTCCACGGAGAGATCCGGCAGCATGAAGGCATCGGTGTCGTCCGGGTTGAGGAAGCTCCGGCCTTTCTCGGTAAGGTCGGCGTCGTGGCTCTTTTCCTCCATGCCGAAATAGAGTTCCTCTTTTTGCGCGTAAAGTTCCTTTTTGGACTGGTCGGCGTGGAGTGAAAGCTCGGCCTTGTCGAGGCGCTTTGGGTTTTGAGCCTCCTCCATGAGGCGCATGAGGTGCTCGCCCTTCGGTTGGCCAAGCCGGGCCTTGTAGAGCAGCAGGCCAAGTTCCAACTCCAGTTCATCGCCGTCCTCGGGGCGATCCCCTGACAACAGTAGTTTGCTGAGTTTCTCGGCCTCGACCAGATAGCTGGCGATGAGCTTGTGCTGGGCTTGGACGAGGTTTTTGATCTTGGGATTGGCCTTGCGATATTCCTTGTCGAGGCTGGCTGCGGCAGGGCCGCTGATGATGAGCGGCGTGCGCGCCTCGTCGATGAGGATCGAGTCCACCTCATCCACGATCGCAAAATAATGTTGGCGTTGTACTTGGTCCTCGGCGCGGCTCGCCATGCCGTTGTCGCGCAAATAGTCGAAGCCAAACTCCGAGTTGGTGCCGTAAGTGATGTCGCAGTTGTACTGCTCGCGGCGCTGTGTCGGGTTCATGTCGTGCACAATACAGCCGACACTCAGCCCAAGGTATTTGTAAATCGCACCCATCCACTCGCTGTCGCGCTGGGCGAGGTAGTCGTTGACGGTCACAAGGTGCACGCCGCGCCCGGAGAGGGCGTTGAGGTAAATCGGCAGCGTGGCGACGAGGGTCTTGCCTTCGCCGGTGGCCATCTCTGCGATGTTGCCTTCGTGCAGCACCATGCCGCCGACGAGTTGCACGTCGTACGGGATCATCTCCCACTTGAGGTCGTGACCGCGCACGTGCACATCGGTGCCGTAAAGCCGGCGACAGGCATTTTTCACCACCGCGAACGCTTCCGGCAGGACAGCCGCCAACTCCTGTTTGAGTTCCCGCTTATCGTCGATGGCCGAGAGGCGTTCCTTCCACTGCTGTGTTTTTTGGCGAAGGTCATCCTGAGAGCCGGCCTGCAGCGCCTCCTCAAACCGGTTGATCTCCCCCACGCGGGCCGAGAGCTTCTTGACCAGCCGCTCGTTTTTATTCGAAAAAAGTTTACTTAAAAAACCTATCATCACTTTTCAACAAAGGCGGTGGACGCTACGGCATGCCCGCTGGTGCGTCAAAGGTTTCCCTCGGCCAAGCGCCGGGTAGGGATGGCTGTCCCAGCCGTTCGCACTTGGCCAAGCGCGGGAGGGGCAAGTTCCACCTTGCCCCATTTCAAACCTGAATCGGGACGAGGTGGAACTCATCCCCCCCGCTTTTGATTGGAAACCCCATCGGCCTGCCGTAAAACCTCCTGCCGGATGAAAAAATCATCGCCACTGTCGCGGAGCGGCCGGTTCAGCAGTGGGCCAAGGCAGGACGTGGCCAAGTTCACCGAGTCGATCTCGTTCGACCGCCGGTTGTGGCGGCATGACCTCATGGGCTCCATCGCCCACGCCACCATGCTGGGCGGCATCGGCGTACTCACCAAGGCCGAGGCCAAGCGCATCGTCGCCGCGCTCGAGGCCATCGGCGACGACATTGAGGCCGATCGGTTTACGTGGGACGAGTCGCTTGAGGATGTCCACATGAACATCGAGGCCGAGTTGACCCGGCGCGAGCCCGCCGGGGCCAAGCTGCACACCGGCCGCTCCCGCAACGACCAGGTTGCGCTCGACATGCGGATGTGGCTCCGCGACGAGATCGTTGACTTGGAGGAGGAACTGCGCTCGCTGCAACAGGCGCTCGTCGCCCTTGGCCAGGCGAACGACCACGTCGTTATTCCCGGCTACACGCACCTGCAACGGGCGCAGCCGGTTTACTTTGCGCATCATTTGTTGGCGTACGTCGAGATGATCGAGCGGGACCGCGAGCGGCTGCTCGACGCCTTTTCGCGTGTGAACGTCTGTCCGCTGGGCAGCGGCGCGCTGGGTGGCTCCACGCTGCCGCTCGACCGCAAACAAGTCGCCGAGATTCTTGGCTTCGAGGATCAGCAGGGCAGGCCGGTCGTTTCGCAAAACTCGATGGACGCCGTGAGCGACCGCGATTTCGCGGTGGAGTTTTGTTTCGTCGCGTCGCTGTTGGGCGTGCACCTGTCGCGCCTGGCCGAGGACGTCATCCTGTGGTCGAGCAGCGAGTTTGATTTCATCCGCATCGCCGACGCGTACACGACCGGCTCGTCGCTCATGCCGCAAAAGAAGAACCCGGACATCGCCGAGCTGGCCCGGGGCAAGAGCGCGCGGCTCGCCGGCAATCTCGTTTCGCTGCTCACGCTGCTCAAGGGATTGCCGATGACGTACAACCGCGACTTGCAGGAAGACAAAGAGCCGTTGTTCGACAGCGTCGACACCGTCCGCGCCACCGTGCGGTTGACGGCCGCCATGCTGCAACACACGAGCGTGAACGCCGAGGCGTGCGCCGCCGCCGCCGCCGACCCCGCGTTGCTGGCGACCGATTTGGCCGACTGGCTCGTCGGTCAAAAAGTGCCGTTCCGCGAGGCCCATCACTTGGTCGGCGAAGTCGTCGCGCTGGGCGAGAAATTGGCCAAGCCGCTGGACGGGCTGACGCTCAAGGAGTTGCAGGGCATCAGCCGGAAATTCAAGGCCGATGCGCTGGAGGTTTTCGACCTGAAACAGGCCTTGGCCAAGCGCACCGCGACCGGTTCGCCCGGCACAAAGGAGGTCAAAAAACAGCTTCGCCGCTGGGCCAAGCGCCTGGGTTGAGAAGCGCAAACGAGGGTTGCAGAGCTTTGAATTAGGGAGTAGCTTGCCGTTTCGGAATTAATCGGTTCATCTATGAAAACAGGACAATTGCCCTTGGCCAAGCGAGGTTTCACCCTGATCGAACTGCTGGTGGTCATTGCGATCATTGCCATTCTCGCGGCGCTGCTGCTGCCGGCACTGGGCAAGGCCAAGAGCCAGGCCCATCGCACCAACTGCCTGAACAACCAGAAACAACTTCTGCTCGGTGTTCACATGTACTCCGATGACCACGATGACTACATGACTTACCCGAACTGGGGCGTGCAGACCTACGGCTGGGCTTACAACTATTCCAACCGCAGTGTTCCAAAGGGCGAGTCGCGCTTTCGCCCAGAGCTAGGGCAACTGTGGTCCTACGTCAGCAATAAGAGTTCGTTCATCTGCGTTGCTGAAAAAGCGAAGGACCTCAAGCAACGACGCAGTTCCGGTTACCAAGACTGCAGCAGTTACGTCATGAACGGTGTCGTGACCAGATTTACAACTTATGGGGCGATTAGGAGCGGTAATAAAACGGTCTCTTTCAAGCGCAATCAGTTTAGGTCAGACGATATTTTGTTCTGGGAACCGGATGAAAGGCGAATTGGAAATTTTAACGACGCCTCGAGTACGCCCGGGGTAATTTTCATGCAAGGTGGTCTGGAGATTTATTCGGAGGGAATCAGCAAACGCCACAGCGAGGGTGCGATCACCGGTATGTTTGGCGGGAGTGCTGAGTTCATGACTTTTGAGTGGTACAAAAAGGAAAATAAGAAACCTGGGCGCAACCGTCTTTGGTGCGTGCCCAACCCGCCGTCGAAAAACGGCCACTGATTTTATATGTTCACTAAAATGAAAACACAACCAACGTCCCCCCAAGCCAAGCGCGGCGGTTTCACTCTCATCGAGTTGCTGGTCGTCATCGCCATCATCGCCATCCTCGCCGGACTGCTGCTGCCGGCCCTGGCCAAGGCCAAGACCAAGGCACACGGCATCTCCTGCATGAACAACAACAAGCAACTGATGATGGCCTGGTCATTTTACGCTGATGACAGCGATGACACTATCACCTGGGCGTACGGTGATGGTTGCCGACGGTGTAGCCCGACTCCGGGCAAACGCAAATTCAGGCACGGCTGGATGGGCAACACGGGCCTAAATTACAGCAGCCCTAATAGCTGGGACTATAAAGTGGATATCGTACGAAGCCCGCTCTGGGAGCATGTCGGGCAAAGCCCTCAGGTTTTTCGTTGCCCAGCCGACACAAGCACCGTCAAGGCCGGGAAACTCGGCATGAAACCCCGGGTCCGTAGCATGTCCATGAATAGTTGGGTCGGAGGGGATGGCCAGAACGGTGCAAGCAGCGGTCACCACACCTGGTTCGGAGGTCCTAATGAGGGAACCATTTACCTAAAGCGGGGGGACATGGTAGCCCCTGGTCCATCCGAGACTTGGGTGCTAATTGACGAACGAATGGACAGTATCAACGACGGTTTTTTTGTGGTTTGGATGTTCGGTTACCCCACCTTGTCTTCCACCAAGATGGTCGACTATCCCGCCAGCTATCACAATAATGCCGCCGGCTTCTCCTTCGCCGATGGACACTCTGAAATCCACAAATGGCTCGACAAACGGACCACTCCTGCGGTACGTCATAATGGCAACATTCAACTGAATGTTCCTCAACCCAATAATTTGGACGTCAAGTGGATGCAGGATAAAACCACTCGTCCCAGACGCCGGTAGAGCGTGCTGAATGGCGGTTTTAAACTGGTATTGGCGACGGCTCCGGGCAATGAGCCCGGTGGAGGTCGCCCTTCGGCTTCGCAAAAAGGGGTACGAATTTCAGGACGCCAGGCGTGACCACTGGCCAGCGGCCGACCTGTCGCCGAGTTCAGCATTTCCCAAACTCCCCGATCCCGTCGCCGCTTCCGAGCCACTCCGCGAGTCGCTGAAGCGCGACGCCGAGCGCGTCGCCGCCGGCGGCCTGCGATTCTTCGGCCATCTTGATGTGCAGACCGACACGCCGCCGAACTGGCAGCGCGACTACCTCGCCGGAGTCGATGTCCCCACCGGCCTGTCCGCGTTCAAGCTCAACCACCGCGAGCTGCCGGACGGCGCGGCGATCAAGCCGCTCTGGGAGCCAAGCCGTTGGTATGGGCCGGTGCGCCTGGCGCAGGCCTGTTGGTTGCTCGGCAACCGCCGCAGCGGGGAGCACTGCCTCGATTGGCTTGAGGACTGGGTGGCGAACAACCCGCCGTACATTGGCTGGCACTGGACGAGCGCGCTCGAGAGCGGCATGCGCCTGGTGGCCTTCACGTGGATTGACGCATTTTTGACGGCGTTCGAGGGCCGCGAGCCGGGCGGCTTGGCCAAGCGCCTGGCCAAGCTGCGGGCTGACATTCTGCCGATGCACGTTTGGTTCACCTGGCGGCATCGCACGTTTGGTTCGTCAGCGAACAATCACCTGCTCGGCGAGTTGTGCGGCCTGGCGCTGGCCAACGCGCGCTGGCCCGGCCTGGCCACGCTCGGCCCCGGCTTGGCCAAGCTCGGCAAGCTGCTCAAGCGCGAGACGCTGCGGCAGTTTCACCGCGACGGCGGCAACTTCGAGCAGGCGCTCAACTACCAGTTTTTCGCGTGGGAATTCTGCCGGGAAGCCCGGCAGGCGCTCGACGCCGCCGGCGCGCTGCCGCCGGCAGGCCGCGACCGCATCGACGCGCGGCTTGGCCAAGCGGCGCGGTTCTACCGCGAGGTGCAGGTGCCGTCCGCCCCGTGGGATTACGGCGACTCGGACGACGCCTTCGTCATGCCGTGGTTCGCGGACGGGTCGCACGCCGCCGCCGAGTGGTGGCAGTGGATCGCCGGCAACGCCGGTGAGTCGCCGTTCCTGCACCTCATGCGCGGCGCGTTCGACGCTTGCCTAAAAAGTAACGAACCAAAAACAGAGCAGGGTGGCTGGATGATTTTCCCTGACACCGGTATCGCCGTGAACGCGCTGGGCCACTGGAAGGCGCGGCTCGATTTCTCGCCGCTCGGCGCGGGCTCGATGGCGGCGCACGGCCACCTCGACGCGCAGCATTTGTCGCTCTGGCTCAAGGGCCGCGCGATGGTGATCGATCCCGGCACCGGCGATTATCACGGCAACGCCAAACTGCGAAACTGGCTCGCCTCGCGTGAGGCCCATAACGGCCCGTGCTCGAGTGAAGCGCCCTTGGCCAAGCGCGAAGGGCCGTTCCTCTGGGCGGCAGCCCATCCCAAGCCACTGCAGAGTTTTGACGGCGACATACTGGAAACAGAGATTAGGCTCGGCGACCAATACTTGTCGCGTACCGTCAAGCCGCTAACCGGTGAACCGGAAGGCTGGCTCGTGAGCGACTCGTTTGAGCGGCAACTTGGCCAAGCGGGCGAGTTCACTGTGCAGTGGCAGTTTGCTCCCGGATGCGATGTGGAGCGGATCGATGAGCGGGCATTTCGAGTGACGAGCGGTTCTTCGACGATGCGCGTTGAAATCGGCGACGGCTGGTCGCTGGCCGAGCTTTGGCGGCCAAGCGGCGCTGAGCCGGTCGGGCAACTCGACGGCATCGTCTCGCCGCGCTTCATGAAAACCGAACACGCGCCGTACCTGAAACTAACCGCCAAGCCGGGCGGCAACACCGACTTCACGACAAAGTTCACTGCTGAGGCAGGCCGCGTTTAAAAGGAAGGAAGAAGGGAAGCAGATAAACGCAGATCGGCAGGATTTGAAACGGATTCAAAAAATCATGTGAATCCTGAAAATCTGCGTCCCATTTTTCTTCGCGCCTTCGCGCCTTCGTGTGATAATAAAATGATCTAATCATCCAGCCCGGCTTGAAAGTTGAAACTGAAAACTTGAAACTCCCTGAAGCGACACTTGCTGTTGGCCAAGCGTTGCGGGTAAGTTGAGCGCGTGCCGAAACCGGAATTCGTTCACCTCCATTGCCACACCGAGTTTTCCCTGCTCGACGGGGCGTGCCGTGTGGATCGCCTCATCGACAAGGCGAGCGAACTTGGCTTCGGCTCGCTTGCGATCACTGACCACGGGGCGATGTTCGGCGCGATCAATTTTTACCGCGCCGCCCGAGCGAAGGACATCAAACCAATCATCGGCTGCGAGGTGTACGTTGCGCCCGGCAGCCGGCTTGAGAAGAAAACCGGCGCGCGCGGCAAGGAGGCGTATTATCATCTCGTGCTCTTGGCCAGGGACGAGGCCGGTTACCAAAATCTCGTGCGCCTGGCCACCGCCGCGCAGCTTGAGGGGTACTACTACAAGCCGCGCATCGACAAGGAATTGCTCGCGCAGCACAGCGAAGGGTTGATCTGCCTGAGCGGTTGCCTCGCCAGCGAGATTCCCCGGCTGATCATGGCGGAGGAATTCGACAAGGCACGCGACCAGATCGACTGGTTCAAACAGACGTTCGGTGCGGAGAATTATTATCTCGAGCTGCACAACCACGGCATCGCTGATCAGGCCAAGGTCAACCGCCAACTCATCCCGTGGGCCGCCGACATGGGACTCAAGCTGGTGGCGACCAACGATGTTCATTACGTCGAGAAAAGCGACTCGCACGCGCACGACTCGCTAATCTGCATCGGCACGCAGGCGCTGCTCTCGGACACGAATCGCATGCGCTATGTGCAGGAGCAGTTTTATCTGCGCTCGCCGGAGGAAATGGCGGCGCTGTTCACCGAGGTGCCGGACGCGGTGCGCAACTCGATGGAGATCGCCGCGAAATGCAACGTCGAGATCGAGTTCGGCAAGCTGAACTACCCGGTGTTCAACCCGCCGGAAGGACACACGCGCGAGGGCTATCTGCGGAAGTTTTTGGCGGAGGGTTTTTCGGAGCGATACGGCATGGGGGTTCGTGTCGATGGCGACAAATTTGTGGCGGAGTCGATCGCCGATGCCGGCCCACTTCCCAACTACACGCCGCCGGAGGATGCCGACCCGGAGGCCAAGCCGGGACTGGACGATCCGACCGTGGCCAAGGCGGTCGGCGAACTCTTTGAGCGGGTCGATTACGAGTTGGGGATCATGCAGCAGATGGGCTACATCAGCTACTTTCTCATCGTCGGTGACTTTGTCCGGTACGGCCGCGAGCGGGGCATCACCTGCGTGGCGCGTGGTTCGGCGGCGGGATCGATGGTGGCTTACCTGCTGGAAATATCCAATGTCGATCCGCTGCGGTACGGGCTCATCTTCGAGCGGTTTCTGAATCCGGAACGGGTCAGCCCGCCGGACATCGACATCGACTTCGCCGACGACCGCCGCGAGGAGGTGATTGAGTACGTCCGCGAAAAATACGGGCGGGACTCGGTGGCGCAGATCATCACCTTCGGCACGATGGGGGCCAAGTCGGTGATCCGCGACGTGGCCCGGGTGATGGGGCTGAGCTATGGCGAGGGGGATCGCTTGGCCAAGATGGTGCCCACCGAGCTGAAAATCACGCTCAAGAATGCGTTGCGAAAGTCGCCCGACCTCAAGGCGGCGTACGAGAACGAGGAGGTCACGCGCGAGTTGATCGACACGGCGTTCGTGCTTGAGGACCTCACCCGCAATTCGTCCGTCCACGCCGCCGGGGTGGTCATCGGCGCCGAGCCGCTGGTTAATATTTTGCCGCTCAAGAAGGACGAGGACGGTGCCATCACCACCCAGTACCCGATGGGCCCGGTGGAGGATCTTGGCCTGTTGAAGATGGATTTTCTTGGGCTGAAAACGCTGACGGTCATCCGAAGCACCTGCGAGATGGTGAAGCAGTGGCGCGGCGTCGAGGTCGATGTGGACCGCGTGCCGACTGATGATCAAAAAGCGTACGATCTGCTGAACAACGGCCACACGGTCGGCGTGTTCCAGTTGGAATCGGCCGGCATGCGCGACCTGTGCCGGAAGTTTAAACTCGGCTCCATCGAGCACATCACGGCGCTCGTGGCGTTGTACCGGCCGGGGCCGATGAATCTGATCCCGGACTTCATCCGTCGGCGACACGGCGAGGTGGAAATTAACTACCCGCACCCGTTGCTTGAGCCGATCGCCAACGAAACTTACGGCATTCTGATTTATCAGGAACAGGTGATGAAAGCCGCGCAGGTGCTCGCCGGCTACACGCTGGGTGCGGCGGATTTGCTGCGCCGCGCGATGGGCAAAAAGAAGGTCGAGGTGATGCAGGAACATCGCGAGCAGTTCGTGCAGGGTTGCGCCGAGCACAACAACATTTCCAAGCGCAAAGCCAACGAGATTTTTGACCTGCTCGAGAAGTTTGCCGGTTACGGCTTCAACAAATCGCACGCGGCGGCTTACGCCGTGGTGGCCTATCAGACGGCCTATCTGAAGGCGCATTACCCGGTCGAGTTCCTCGCGGCCAACATGACCAACGACATGGGCGACACGGCCAAGTTGGGGGTGCTGACCGACGAGGCCAAGGTGCTTGGCATCGAGGTGCTGCCGCCGGATGTCAACGAAAGCCAGGTGCTGTTCGCCCCGGCACGGGACGGCTCAGTCATCCGCTTTGGCATGGCGGCGATCAAGGGCATCGGCGGCATCGCCGTGGAGGAACTCATCAAGGCACGGGAGACCGGCGAGCCGTTCACCGACCTGTTCAATTTGTGCGACCGCTGCGACACGCGGACGGTAAACCGGAAGGTGCTCGAGGCGCTCATCAAGAGCGGCGCGTGCGACTGCCTCGCCGGCACGCGAGCGGGACAATTTTCCGTGATCGACCGCGCCTTGGCCAAGGCGTCAAGCCAGGCGCGCGACCGCGAGTCCGGCCAAACATCGCTCTTCGGCGCGTTCGAGGAGAGCAGCCAGTCGATGCAGGACAAAGTGCCCGACCTAGCCGAGTGGGAGCGCGGAGACATCCTCGCCGCCGAGAAGGAACTGCTCGGTTTTTACGTGAGCGGCCATCCGCTCGACCCGTACCGCGAACTGCTCGAACAGTTCTGCGTGCACGACAGCGAGACGGTCAAGGCGCTCGAGAGTCGCAAAGTGACCCGCGTCGGCGGGCTGATCTCCACCGTGCAGCGCGGCATCTCCCGTCGTACGAATAAGCCGTACGCCATCGCCACAGTCGAGGATCTCAAGGGCTCGTTTCAAGTTCTGTGCATGAACGAGAATTACGACAAATATCAGGAACTGTTGCTCGCCAACAAGACCGTGCTCGTCATCGGCGAAGCCAACAACAGCGAGGACACGCCGAAGATTTTCCCGCAGGAAATCATCGCGCTCGATGACGCCCCGGCCAAGTTCACCCAGCAGGTTCAATTCCGGTTAAGCGGCAGCGAGTTTGCCCCGGGGAAGCTGGACGAACTTCACGGCTTGGCCACAAGTCACTCAGGCCGGTGCCCTTTGTTCCTGTGCATTCGGCAGTCGGACGGGCGGTTGGTTTTCATCGATACGAACGAAAAATATTTCGTGCGCCCATCGGTGCAGTTGCGTGATGGCGTGAACGAATTACTCGGGCCGGATAGCTACTACGCGAAGGTGGACAAGACGCTCCCCGAGCCCGCAAGACGCCAGTGGCAGCGAAAAGAAAACAACGGCGGCGGAGAGTGAGCAGTGAGCTGTTGGCCAGACGCCTGCGTTGCATCCATCCCCCTTTTCCTCTGCGGCCCTCTGTGCCTCCGCGCCCTCTGCGCTTAATTGGCAATCCACCGCTTGGCTTTCAATTCGAAGCGGGGGAGGGAGCCGGGCTCGACGAGTTTCACCGGCACGCGCAGTGCGAGCGTTTCCTGAAATGACTTGGCCAAGCGCTTGGCCAAGGCGCTGTCGTCGCCGATTTCCGGTTCCACTTCAACACTCATCTCGATTAGCGCATCGTCGCGGCTGATGGTCACCCGGTACTCGGCGACACCACCGGCGCTGCGGAGAATTTCCTCGACGGCACTGGGGTAAACATTCACGCCGCGCACCACGACCATATCGTCGCTGCGGCCAAGAATGCCGCCTCGCAGTGCGAGGTCGAGGCGGCCGCAGGGACATGGCAACTCGGCGGCGGTGACGATGTCGCCGGTGCGGTAACGGATCAGCGGCGAGCCGTGCCGGCCGAGCGTGGTCAGCACCAGTTCGCCTGTCTCGCCAGCGGCGACCGGCTCGGCGGTTTTGGGGTCGATGATTTCCGGCAGATACGCCTCTTTGAGCACGTGCAGCACGCCGGCTTGGGCGGGGCATTGATAGGTCACCGGGCCGACCTCGGTCATGCCGTGGTGATCAAAAACTGTTGCACCGGGCCAAGCCTCCTCGAGCCGTTTGCGCGTGGCGGGGATGCTGCCGCCCGGTTCGCCGGCGACGACGATCGTGCGCACCGGCGACTTGGCCAAGTCGATGCCTTCCTCCTTGGCCACTTCGGCCAGGCGCAGGGCGTACGTCGGCGTGCAGCAGAGGACGTTGGCGTCGTGAGTGAAGATGGCCCGCAATCTCGCCGCACTGCTCAAGCCGCCGCCGGGGATGCTCAACGCGCCGAGTGCTTCGCCGGCCTCGAACGCCAGCCAAAAACCGATGAACGGCCCGAACGAAAATGCAAAAAAAACCCGGTCGTTCGCCGCAACGCCGGCGGCACTGAAAATGTCGCACCAATTGTCGATCATCCACTGCCAACTTTCCGGCGTGTCGAGCCAGCGCAACGGCTTGCCGCTAGTGCCGCTGGTTTGGTGGACGCGCGTGTAGCGCTCGAGCGGGAAAGTCAGGTTGCTGCTGTAGGGCGGGTTGGCGGCGTGATCGTCGGCGAGTTCCGGCTTGGTCGTGAACGGGCAGTTTGCACGAAACGCAGCGAGCGACGCAACGGAGTTGTCGATGCCGGCTTGGCCAAGCTTGGTTTCGTAAAAGGCGTTCGCCGGACGGACGGCCCCGAGCAACTTCCGCAGCTTGGCCAACTGGATGCGCTCCAGTTCCTCTCGGCTACTGGCGGGCGGGCGCGGCATTACGGAGTCGGGGACGCCTTGGCCTCGGTGGGCGGGCCCGGCTTGGGCGCGTGCTTGGTGACGAGATAGCCGCCAAGTGCCGCGAGGACAATACCGAGCACGAAAGGCCACTGGACGTTGGCCCAAGCGCTGTTTTTCGTCGTGTTGACAATCGCGTTCACGATCGGCGCGCCGGCGAAGATGATCGACATGACCACCGGTACGTAGGCACCGGTCGGTTTGGGCGCGGCACCAAACGCGAGCAGCACGCCCAGCGCGCCGATGGCGCCCAGCGTCCCGGCGATGAGCGACCACTGCCAACCCTTGGCCGGGTAAGCCCAAAAATCAATCGGGGCGCCTTTGAGTTTGAGAATGATGATCGGCGCGATGACGGCGGTGAGAAAATAGGCCAAGCCGACCCAGAGAAAAGCCATGATGCGGCCGTGCTCGGGATTTTTCATGTTCATGGAGCCGGTGTGCATGCACACGCCGTAAGTGCCCCAGCAGATAACCGTCATCAATGCCCAAACATACCAAGGAATTCCTGTCGTGTTCATAAGTCGCGCGCAATGTAGAGGGCCGGCGGTGGCTTTTCAACCGCTATTGCGCTTGGCCAAGCGTGGCAAAATATTCGCGCGCCCGGGCCATGACGCGGGGGGAGAGCAGCAGCGTCGAGAGAATCGTCGGCACGGCCATCATGCCAAACATGATGTCGAGGAAGTTGATAATGTCGCCCAACTCAACAATCGCCGAGACCACGATGCTGGCGAGATAAAATAAAATCATCGGGATACGAGCCCCCGGCCCGAACAGAAACATGCCGCACTTGGTCATGTAATACGAAAAGCCGATCATCGACGAAAAACTGAAACACAACACGCAGACCAACAGCAGATACGGGCCCGCGACGGGGATGCCTTTCGTGAACGCCTCGGCGGTGAGCAACACGCCGTCCGGGCTGTCGCCGGTGCTTTCCCAAACGCCGGTACTGAGAATGATCAATCCGGTGAGGGTGCAGACGATCAGCGTGTCGATCATCGGGCCGAGCATCGCCACCAAGCCCTCGCGGATCGGTTCCTTGGTTTTGGCCGCGCCGTGGGCCATCGCCTCGGTGCCCATGCCGGCTTCGTTTGAGAAGGCCGCACGCCGCACGCCTGTCGAGATCACTGTGCCAAGCACGCCGCCGGCGACCGCCGCGCCGGTGAAGGCGTCGCGGAAAATTAGCACGACCGCTTCCGGCACCTGAGCGGCGTGCGTGAAAAGGATCACCAACGCGCACCCGCCGTAGAGCAGCACCATGAACGGAACCAAGCGGGCAGCGACTTTGCCGATGCGCTTGATGCCGCCAAAAATCACCGTGCCGACGAAGAGCGCCATCGCCGCGCCGAACAGCCCTTGGCCAAGCGCGGTGACGTTTTTGTCCGCGCCGACAAACCAATCGTTTGGCTTGAAAAACATTTCGGTGACGAACGCGGTGAGTTGGTTGGAAGAGAACAACGGCAGACAGCCGAACACGCCAAAAAAACAAAACGCCATCGCGAGCGGTTTCCACTTCGCGCCAAGTCCCTCGACAATGAAATACATCGGGCCACCCTGCACTTGGCCTTGGTCGTCGCGGCCGCGATACATCACCGCGAGGCTGCACGTAAAAAACTTGGTCGCCATTCCGACCAGCGCGCAGACCCACATCCAAAACAGCGCGCCCGGTCCGCCGGCGGTCACCGCCACCGCGACGCCGCCGATATTGCCCATGCCGACCGTGCCGGAGAGGGCGCTGCACAACGCCTGAAAGTGGTTGATCTCGCCGGGATCGTTTGGGTCGCTGTACTTGCCGCGCAATATCTGGATGCTGTGCCACAGGTAAAAAAACGGCGTGAATCTTGAGTAAACCATGAAGAATACCCCGCCGCCGATCAGCAAAAAAAGCAGTGGCATCCCCCAAAGCCAGTCGGAGGTCAACTTGAGTAGCTTGGCGAACGTCAGCGGTTCGGTGGCAGTGTCCATGGCTAATTAATAGAAATTAAAACAAAAAACTTCTGCAAAAACATTCGGTGGTTTTCACCCTCATCCGGCCTGCGGCCACCTTCTCCCTCGAGGGAGAAGGAATCAAAACGGGACGCGCTTGGCCAAGTTCCCTCTCCCAGCGGGAGAGGGCTGGGGAGAGGGAGAACACGAAAAATTGTAACGAACTGTAGTTCATAACGAATAGTCGACTTGTCAGCCGGTAAGGATTTTGCGGCAGGCTGACTTGAGTTGCTTCAAGTGCGGCGCGCTCTTGGCCTCGAGGTAGCAGCGGATCACCGGCTCGGTGCCGCTCGCGCGGAACGCCACCCACTCGCCTTCCGGCAGCAGAAACTTGAAGCCGTCGGTGGTGATGAACTGCTGCACGGCGAACCTCCCGATCTTGTCGAAACCGCCGCCAAGTTTTTTCAGGATCGCCGCCTTCTCGTCGGGCGGCACGGCGATATCGATGCGTTCGGTGTGAAACTCGCCGGTTTGCTTTTCAAGATTTTTGAGAATACGGCCCAGCGGCTTGCCTTCCATCGCGACGAGTTCGGCCATCAGCAGGCAGGCGAGCACGCCGTCTTTCTCCGGGATGTGACCGCGGATACTCAGGCCGCCGGACTCCTCGCCGCCGACGATGATCGGCTCGCTCTCCATCAACGCGCCGATGTGCTTGAAGCCAACCG
>CAUZVJ010000021.1:0-15439 GCA_963583225.1 Verrucomicrobiia bacterium | reverse complement strand
CGGATCGCGTTTGGCTCGTGCAGCAAGGTGTCGCAGTTCAACAGCGGGCCGATTTACAAGGCGATCGCCGAAGAGCGGCCGGACATGGCGCTGTTCATCGGCGACAATTCCTATTTCATCGTCGCCGACGGCACGGACGATCATTTCGGCACCCAGGGCGCGATCGGTGACTGGACGTCGCCCGAGGCGATGACGGCGCGCCACCTCACCACGCGCATGCACCCGGACTTGCAGGCGATGTTCCGTTCGGTGCCGAGTTACGCCGTTTGGGACGACCACGATTACGGCCCGGACAACGCCGATCGCACACTCGATCTGCGCGAGGAGGCGACGGTGGTGTTCCAACAAATGTGGGCCAACTCCACCTACGGCACCGACAGCATCCCCGGCATTTTCAGCTCGGTTCGCAACGGCCCGGTCGAGGTGTTTTTGATGGACGATCGTTACTACAAATATTCCCCGCAGAAACACAAAGACGTCACGATGGCGACCGGCGAAATCTGGGGCAAGGCACAGACCGACTGGCTGCTCGACGGCCTCAAGCGCTCGACCGCGCCGGTCAAGCTCATCGCCAACGGCACACAAGTCATCACCCGCAGCACCGGCGGCGAGGGGCATCGGCGGGAGGCGCAAAACGAATTGCAGAGACTGATCGCGCACATCGAGAAACATCGCATTGACGGCGTGATTTTCCTGAGCGGCGACCGGCATTACAGCGAGTTGCACTACGAGGCGCGCGACGGCCACCCGCCGCTGCTCGAGTTCACCAGCTCACCGCTGCAGCAAAATCAAAAAGTGGCGCCGCTCAAAAACCGCCCCAACGTATTTCGGCTCTGGGGGCTGAACGGCAACAGCTACGGCTTGGTGACAGTGGACATCCCCGAGCCGGGCCAAGGCACCGTCCGACTCGAGGTGCGCACCGAGGCCAACACCGTCCCCGTGGTCGGGAACACCCGCTGCTCCTCCGCCTGGCAACTCAGCGATTTGCGGTATTGAAGCTCTTTACTCTCATCCGCATCTGGCTTCGTTGCCTTGCTTTCCTGTTGTCCCTCCCGCTTGGCCAAGCGGGGGCGGCCAGGCCGAATGTGTTGTTCATTGCGGTGGACGATCTCAACGACTGGGTCGGGGCGCTTGGCGGGCATCCGCAGGCGCGGACGCCGAACATGGATCGCTTGGCCAAGCGCGGGTTGCTCTTCACAAACGCCCACTGTTCCGCGCCGGGTTGCAACGCCTCGCGCTCGAGTTTGCTCACCGGTTTGCGGCCATCGACCACCGGCATTTACGCCAATGCACACGACTGGCGGCAGGCGCCCAAGCTGAAAGGCGCCGTCACATTGCCGCGCCATTTCAAAAACAACGGCTACCTCACGCTCGGCACCGGCAAGCTGTTTCACGCCCACACGTTTTTTGACAAAAAAAATCTCAGCGGCTACTCCGACCCCGACGCGTGGGACGATTATTTCCCGTCCAAAACGCAGCAGATGCCGGAGGAAGCCGTGCCGAAAATGTGGCCGGTGAACGGCACCAAAAATTTTTACGGCGGACATTTTGACTGGTCGCCGCTGCAGATTCCCAACGCCGAAATGGCCGACGCCAAGGTCGTCTCGTGGGCGGCACGGCAACTGGCCAAGCAGCACGTGCAGCCGCTGTTTTTGTCCGTCGGCATTTATCGACCGCACGTGCCGTGGTATGCGCCGCAGAAATATTTCGACCGCTTCCCGCTCGACGAAATCCAGTTGCCTGAGCATTTGGCGGACGACCTCGACGACCTCCCTCCCGCCGGGCAGGCGATCGCCAAGCGCCATTGGCACAAATGGATCACCGAAAACGGCCAGTGGAAAAAGGCGGTGCAGGGCTACCTCGCCTCGCTGTCTTTTGCCGATGACATGGTGGGCGAACTGCTCGACGCGCTCGACAACGGCCCGATGGCCAACGACACGCTGATCGTTTTCTGGGGCGACCACGGTTATCACCTCGGCGAAAAGGAGAACTGGGAAAAGTTCGCGCTGTGGGAGGATACGACTCACGTGCCGCTCATCATCATCGACCCGCGCCACACCAAGCCCGGAACCCACTGCGAGTCGCCGGTGAGCCTGCTCGATCTTTATCCGACGCTCGTCGAGTTGTGCGGGCTTGGCGCGCCGCCGCAGACGCTCGAGGGCCGCAGCTTGGCCAAGCGCCTTGCCAAGCCGGGCAAAAAAACCAAGCGCGTCGCTGTCACCACGCAGGGCAGGGGCAATCACGCCGTGCGTTCGGGGCGTTACCGTTACATTCGCTACGCCAAGGGCGGCGAGGAATTGTACGACCACAAAACCGACCCGTATGAGTGGCTCAACCTTGCCGGTGACCCAAGCTTGGCCAAGGTGAAGTCGCGCCTGGCCAAGCATCTGCCCACGGTCAATGCCGAGCCGATTTCGATTAGACACAAAAAATGAAAACCCGATTCCTTTTCCCGGTTTTGACGGCGGCACTGCTGTTGCAGGGCTGCGCGACGATTGAAGCCGAGCGACCGGCGACGCTAGGCCCGGCCAATGGCACGCTGGTCATCGTTGGTGGCGGCATGATGTCGAAAGTAATCTTCGACCGGTTTTTCGCGGCGGCCGGCGGCCGCGATGCCAAGATCGTTGTTGTGCCCGGTGCCGGCTCCGGTGCCGAGTACGATAAATCGACAAGTTCGGTGAAGATGTTCAAGCGGGCCGGCGCGACCGATGTGCATCTGCTGCACACGCGCGATCGCGACGTTGCCAACAGCGACGAGTTCGTCGTCGTGCTGCGCGATGCCAAGGCGGTGTGGTTCGGTGGCGGACGCCAGTGGCGCTTGGTCGATGCGTACCTCGGCACCAAGACGGAGGCGGCAATTCACGACGTGCTCAAGCGCGGCGGCGTCATCGGCGGCAGTTCGGCGGGCGCGACAATACAGGGCTCGTACCTTCTTCGCGGTGCGCCGGAAGGGAACCAAATCATGATGTCGCCCGGCCATGAAAAAGGATTTGGCTACATCCGCAATTCAGCGATCGACCAGCATCTGCTCGCCCGCAAACGCGAGAACGACATGTTGCCGGTCATTCGGAAACATCCGCACCTGCTTGGCATCGGCATCGACGAGTCGACCGCGTTGGTCGTGCGCGGCAATACCGCCGAGGTCATCGGCAAAAGCAAGGTGCTTTTTTACGACATCGCGCTGGAAAAAACGGTCGGCGAAAAATTCTACACGATGCTCGATCCCGGCGAGCGTTACGACCTCAAGTCCCGCCGCAAACTCCCAGCCAAGTAACCCCTCCCCGCTTTACAACGTGGCATCGGCCCCGGATGATGCGCGCGTTTTATGAACATTCGTTTACACGACGGCCCGTTGGCCGAGTTGGAGACTGACGCGCTGGTCTGGCCGCTGGCGGGTGGCCCCTCGCTTGGCCAAGCGGCCGACGGGCAAGTCGCCGCCCTGCGCGAGTCGGGCGAGTTGCGCGGCAAGTCGGGCGAGTTGACTCTCCTGCACGAGCCCAAGGGGCTGCAAAGTCGGCGGCTGATGTTGATGGGCGTCGGCGACGTGCTCGACGCGACGCAGGTGTTTCGCATGGCCGGCCAAGCGGTGCGTGCCGCGCAGAAACGCCGCTTCAAGCGCCTCGCCATTGCGCTGCCGGACGGGGAGTTTGTCCGGGTTGCGGCCGAGGGTTGCGTGTACGGCAGCTACGAACAACCCAAGTACAAAAGCGACGATTCCAGCGTGCCGCTGGAGGAAATTTTGATCGTTGCGCCGGGCGCGGACTGGGCGGCGTTCGACGCTGGGCGCATCGTCGGCGAGTCGGTGAATCTGACGCGCCGCTTGGTCGATATTCCGGCGAACGACCTTGGCCCGGTGGAGTTCGCCGACATGGCGGAGTCGATGGGCAAGGCCGCCGGACTGGAGGTCGAGGTGCTCGACGAGGCCGCGCTCGAGGCGCTCGGCGCCGGTTCGCTTTTGAGCGTGGCCAAAGGCTCGCCGCGGCCGCCGCGGCTTGTGCGCTTGGCTTGGAATCCCAGCGACGCCGTCGGCGACTCGCATCTGTTTCTCGTCGGCAAAGGCGTCACGTTCGACACCGGCGGCCTGTCGCTCAAGCCGGCGGGGTCGATGGAAAAAATGAAGTACGACATGGCCGGCGCGGCGACGATGCTTGGGGCGATCACGGCGATCGCGCGGCTCGGCATCAGGCAGCGAGTGAGCTGCCTGCTTGGCCTCGTCGAAAACATGCCAAGCGGCACTGCGACGCGCCCCGGCGACATCGTGCAGGCGATGAACGGCAAGACGATCGAGGTGATCAACACCGACGCCGAGGGCCGGCTCGTGCTCGCCGACGCGCTGACTTACGCGGTGCGGCTCGGAGCGACGCACTTGGTCGATGCAGCGACGCTGACCGGTGCGGTGAGCGTGGCGCTGGGCTCGGTGAACATTGGCCTGCTCGGAAACAACGACTCGCTGAGCGCCCACTTGACGGCGACCGGCAAAACTATTGGCGAACATTTTTGGTCGCTGCCGATGAACGACGACTATCTCGAGCCGATGAAGGGAGACTTGTCCGACCTGCGAAACGCCGGCACTGACCGCAAGGCCGGCACGATCACGGCGGCGAAGTTTCTCGAGCAATTCGTGGACGGCACACCGTGGGCGCACCTCGACATCGCCGGCACGGCCAACCTCGACAAAGGCCTGCCGAACGCGCCGAAGGGTGCCTCCGGCATCGCCGTGCGGACGCTGGTGCGAGCCGTGGAAACTTGGCCAAGCGGAGGCACCGAATGATTTCCGCAACAGAAGCGATCGAGCAGTTGCGGGCGGGCAACTCGCGGTTTGTGTTGGGTGGCCAACTGCTGGAGTCGTTCGCCAATCCTGCGAGGCGCAGCGAGTTGACGGCCGGCCAGGAACCGTTTGCCGTGATCCTCGGTTGCTCCGATTCACGCGTGCCGGTTGAGATTATTTTCGACTTCAGCCTTGGCCATCTGTTCGTCATTCGCGTCGCCGGCAACGTTGTCGCGCCGTCGCAAATCGGCAGCATCGAGTTCGCCGCCGAGCAGTTCGGCACGCGGCTGGTGGTGGTGTTGGGCCATGACGATTGCGGCGCAGTTTCGACCACCATCGACGAGTTGAAACGCCCGACGGAAAGCCGCTCGCCGAACCTCAGCTCGATCGTCGATCGCATCCGCCCGGCCGTGGAGCCGCTGATGAAAACGAAAACGGAGAATGTCGAGCTGCTCGACGAGGCGGTCCGCGCGAACATCCGCGCATCGGTGGATCATCTGCGGCACGGCTCGGAGATTTTGGAGACGCTGATTCGCGACGACGGTCTGCTCATCGTCGGTGCCGAGTACTCGCTGAAAACCGGCGCAGTCGATTTTTTCGACGACTGATAATCCGGCGGCCAAACAGTGGCCTTCATAAAAAACCATCCGATGGTTTTCACCCTCATCCGGCCTGCGGCCACCTTCTCCCTGAGGGAGAAGGAATCAAAATCAAGGCGCTTTGCCGATCTCCCTCTCCCAGCGGGAGAGGGTTGGGGAGAGGGAGAGCGCGAAAAATTGTGATGTGTTGCAGCAATTTGATAAGCCGCCGAAATAAAGGGCCAAGCGCTACGCCCATGCGGGCGGGTTGGCCAAGCGGAAGAGGCGTTCGCCGGCGTGGGGGACGAGCAGGATGCCTTCGTCCTCGCGGTTGGCGTAGTCGGCTGGGTTGATGCTGGCCGGATCGCGGTAGCCGAGGTTGATTTGCCGGCACATGGCCTCGGGGATTTGCGTGGCCAAGGTCACCTCGGCACGCGGAGTCTCGACGCCGTTTTCGTAAGTGCCCAAACCTTTCACATGGACGCAGTGCGCGAGTGCGCCCCAGGGCATGTCCTTGAATTGATCCCACTGTTTTAGAAAATAATCGCGGCAGTGGTAGCCGACGCTTTCGATCGTCTCGCCGTGTGCGATGCAGACGTCGCGGATATGCGGCGCGTAGATGATCAACTCGCCACCATCGGCCAGCACCGGCTCGAGTTTGTACATGCACTTGCCGGCGGTCCAAAGTTCGTCGTACATCTCGGGCGCGCAGGCGAGGATGGTGTGAAACGGCTTCGTCTCGATGCGGATGTGGCGCTCGGCGGAGAGATCGGCGGCAGCGGCCCACGCCGTCTCCACCGGCCCGGCGAACAACCCGCTCATGCCGTCGTCCTCGACGACCATGCAAAAAGCGAGCTTGGGGATTTTGAGCATCGAGCCGGCGCGGTCTACCACCTTGCGGACCGGTGTCCATTTGTGGCCGATGATTTTTGGCGTGGTGATCACCGAGGCGAGCCAGTGAAAAAAGTGCAGCACCTCCGGGCCGCCAACACCGGGGAAGAGGTATTTGTTCCCGCCGGAAAACCCGACCACCTCGTGCGGGAACACCGGCCCGATGATCACAATCTGATCGTAGTCGAACAGCTTGGCGTTGACCTCGACCGGCACGTCCATCTCGAAGAGGCCGCCGCTCAAATCGCTGATCTCCTCTGCCGGGATGGTGCCGATGTTGCGGAGCGCGCCGGGGTCGTCCCAGGCGTGATTGAAAAACTGAACGCTCGCGTATTCGCCGGTGCGTTCGTCGTGGGAGATTTCCAGCCGTTGCTCGATCGCCGTCTCGCTCATCGCCTGATGCGTGCCAAGCGCGATCATTACGTCGAGCGCAGCACTCACGCCGCCGATCTGGTCGTGGATGGCCTTGAACATCGTGCCGACCGGCGCGGTGCGCGTGGCGTCCGGGACGATCAACAGCACCTTGCGATCGCGAAAATCCTCCTCCGGCATCGCCTTGGCCACGACGGCGCGCGTCTGTTCGGCAGTGAGCAGTTTGCCCTCGGAAACTTTTTTGGAAACAACCCCCATGGCGCGTCAGAAAGTTGAGCTCGTGAAACCGCCATCCACGACGATGTCGGAGCCGGTGACGAAGCTCGCCGCCTTTTCGCTGGCGAGATAAACGGCCGCGCCGGCCAGTTCGCACGGGTCGCCGAAGCGGCCCATCGGCGTGTTGGTGAAGATCAACTTCGCACGGTCGCTCGGCGTGCCGTCCTCGTTGAAAAGCAACTTCTTGTTTTGCTCGGCCGGAAAAAAACCGGGCGTGATGCTGTTCACGCGCACGCCCGTCGTCGCCCATTCGCGCGCGAGAAAACGAGTGGCACTGAGCACCGCCGCCTTGGACGCCGAGTAGGCGATGACTTTGGAAAGCGGCAGATGCGACGTGACGCTGGCGATGTTGATGATGCTGCCCTTGCCGCGCTCGCACATCGCCGGGCCAAACTCCTGGCACGGCAACAGCAGACCGCCGATGAGGTTGAGGTCGAACACTTTCGCCCAAGCCGGCAGCGGGATTTTCTCGAACGGCCTCTCCGGCGTGACGATGGCGTCCGGGTGATTGCCGCCGGCGGCGTTGAGCAACACCGTCGGCGCGCCAAGCGCTTGGCCAACGGCCTCGTGGCACGACGAAAGGCTGGCGGGATCCATCGCGTCGCAGACGAAAAACTGCGCTTGGCCACCGGCATCGGCGATCTCCTTCACACGCGCCTCGCCGCGCTCGGCGCTGCGGCCCGCCACGGCGACCTTGGCCCCGGCCTTGGCCATGGCCAACGCGCATGCCCCGCCCAAAACTCCCGTGGCCCCGATCACCACGGCCACCTCTCCGGTCAAATCAAACAAGTTCTCCGACATCGCCGCGCAGTCTCCACCAGCACGCCCCCGGGTTGAAGAAAAATCCGCCGCTCAAGCGCTTGGCCAAGCGGGGTTTTATCGTTTGCGCCGGGAATCAACAGAGGGTAGCATTTGTTCTTTTATGAAATGGATCGCAATTATCGCAGTGTGCCTCGCCGTTCTTTTGTATGGCTTGAATACCTTGAACCCAACGGAGATCGGGCTGGAGCAGCGTGAGGATGGGTTGTACTACAAGACCGGCGCGGAGGAGGCGTTCACCGGGGATGGCTTGGTTTATCACTCCAACAAGCAAAAGGCGCAGGAGGGAAAAATCGAAAACGGGAAGCCAACCGGCCCGTGGAAGCTCTGGCATCCCAACGGCCAACTCAACTGGGAGGGCAGCTACAACAAGGACGGAAAAAAGGACGGCGTGTGGACTCGATACGACGAGGACGGCGCCAAGGCTAAAGAGTCCACTTGGGAGGAAGGCGTCGAGCAGGTCATTATTGAGGTGAAGCCAGCCAAGCCCGCAGACTCTCCCGCTGCAACTCCTGCAGTCCAAACTGAACAAAAACAAAACGAATAAAAGGTGGTGGTATGACCCGTCTCAAACTTCCCGTGTTGGCGGCAGTCGCCCTGATGATTGCCGGTTGTCAGACCGCAAAGCAATTTGCGCACAACGGCCGGGCATCCATCTTTCGCCCCGAGCTTTGGCTGAAGGATGACGGGCTCTACTACGCAGCCGGTGCCACCGAACCGTACACCGGCAAACACGAGGCATGGTACGCCAACGGCGACAAGGCATGGGAGGGCGAGATGAAGAATGGAAAACGCCAAGGCCAATACACCCAGTGGCATCCGGAGGATGGCGGCCGCCACGTTGCCGGACTTTATCAGGATGGACTCCGCGACGGTGCGTGGGGCCAGTGGTATCCGAACGGCAAAAAGGAAATTATTTCCGAGTACCTTACGGGCATCGAGTCGCGGGTCACATTTTACTCGGAAAGAGGTGATGTTGTGTCGGAGCGAGTTTATTGGGAAAAGGTTCGGCAACGGCTGAACCGGCAGACTTGGCGAAACTTCGGCGTCGCGTACGGGAGTAGCTACGCAGGCGTCTATCACTCATCGTATTATCACGGCTCCCACGGCTGGACGCCTCCCGGCGGCGGCACGGCGAGCGACTTCAGTAACCACAGCGCCGGCGGCTCCAGCGGCGGCTCCTCTTCCGGCGGCGGAGGCTCGTCGGGTGGCGGCGGTTACAGCGGCGGAGGTGGAGCCTCCGTAAGCGCGCCCGAGGGTAGTTCCGGCGGCAGCCCGAACTCACCCTGATTTTTTGGGTAATCGCGCTTGGCCAAGCGGAACAGTCTTGCCTTGACCGGTGGACTTGGGGAAGTTCGCCGCGTGAGATTTTTACCCGCCCCAACGGCCGCCTTGGCCCTGCTCGTCGGTTGCGGTTCCGGCGAAACCCCGCCGCCCGCCGAGAGCGCACCGGCACCCGTCGCCGAGCCGATATCCGAGCCAACGCCCCCTCCCGCTGCCGCGCCCGTTGAGCCGGTCACGCCACCGCCTGCACCCGAGCCGTCGCCGGAACCGGCCAAGCCTGCCGAGCCCGCGCCCGTTGCGGCACCCAAGCCCGCCCCCGAGCCAGTAGCCGCCACGCCGTCGATTCGCAAGCCCAAGCGCGAACGCTTCATCGAAGAGCATCGTCTCGAGTTGAAGGAACAGCGCTGGCATGCCATCGGAGAGTCCGAGCCGTACACCGGCCAGACCAAGCGCTGGACGGCCGAGGGCTGGAAACAGGCCGAGGGCGGTTACAAAAATGGCCTCCAGCATGGCCGCTGGAAAACCTGGTGGGACAACGGCAACCTTCGCAGCGCGATCGAGTTCGAGAACGGCAAACCAAGCGGGCTGGCGATTCATTGGCACGCCAACGGACAACGCAAGACGGAGGGCACATTCAAAAACGGCAAATTCACCGCCACCGCCAAGTGGGACGAAAACGGCGAGTCAATCCCGCTAGACCCCGCGCCCAAGCCGTAGCGCGGGCCGCTTGGCCAAGCGCATGTATTTTAACCGCGAATGGACGCAAAGTGACGCGAATGAAACGGTGCATTCCTTCTCCCTCAGGGAGAAGGTGGCCGCAGGCCGGATGAGGGTGAAAATTCTCGGATGTTTTTTGTAAAAGCCATGCGTTCTCCCTCTCCCCAACCCTCTCCCGCTGGGAGAGGAAGCCAGAGGGCGCGTGCGCTCCCCTCCCCCCAAAAAACCGCCGCTTGACGGCGGGCGATTGCAATCTATCATATCCGGCCGCCCGTGTTTGGTGGTTTATCTTCATGACAAAAATCAAAAGTATCCTCGCCCGTGAAATTCTGGACTCGCGCGGCAACCCCACTGTTGAGGCCGACGTGACTCTTGAGAACGGCACCGTTGGCCGTGCCGCCGTCCCCAGCGGCGCGAGCACCGGCGAACACGAAGCGCTCGAGCTGCGCGACGGCGACAAAAGCCGCTACCTCGGCAAAGGCGTCCTGCAGGCCGTCGCCAACATCAATGAAAAGATTTTCCCCGCGCTCAAGGGCGCTGACGCTGCCGACCAGGCGGCGATCGATCAGGCGATGCTCGATCTCGACGGCACCGACAACAAGGCCACTCTCGGCGCGAACGCCATCCTCGCCGTCTCGCTGGCCAGCGCACAGGCGGCGGCGTCCGCAGTGGGCCAATCGCTCTACCGCCATCTCGGCGGTGCGGACGCCAACGTCCTGCCGGTGCCGATGGCCAACGTCATCAACGGCGGTGCCCACAGCGACGCGCCGATCGATTTTCAGGAATTCATGATCATGCCCAAGGGCTTTGACACCTACTCCGAGGGCCTGCGCGCGATCACCGAGATTTTTCACGCCCTCAAGGCCGTGCTGAAAAAGAAGGGCCTCTCCACCGCCGTCGGCGACGAGGGCGGTTTTGCGCCTGCGCTGGGCAGCGTCGAGGAGGCGCTCGAGTCGATCCTCACCGCCACGAGCGACGCCGGTTACGAGGCGGGGAAACAAATCTTCCTCGCGCTCGATGTGGCCAGCAGCGAGTTTTACGATGCGGAAAAGGAGCGCTACGTCTTCAAAAAAAGCACCGGCGACGAATTGACCGCCGCCGAGTTGGTGGCGTTTTACGACGAACTCACCGGCAAGTACCCCATCGTCAGCATCGAGGATGGCTGCGACGAAAACGACTGGGCCGGCTGGAAGGCGCTCACTGACAAAATCGGCGACCGCGTGCAACTCGTCGGCGACGACCTGTTCGTCACCAACGTGAAATTCCTCCAGCGCGGCATCGACGAGGGCGTGGCCAACTCCATCCTCGTGAAGGTGAACCAGATCGGCTCCCTCACCGAGACGCTCAGCGCCATCCGCTTGGCGCAGGAAAACAACTACACAACCGTCATCAGCCATCGCTCGGGCGAGACCGAGGACGCCACCATAGCCGACCTCGCCGTCGCCACCAACGCCGGCCAGATCAAGACCGGCTCACTCAGCCGAAGCGATCGCACAGCCAAGTACAACCAACTCCTGCGCATCGAACAGGAACTCGGCGACAAAGCGGTGTACGGCGGGAAAGCTTAAAGAGTTTGAAGTTTGAAGTTTCAAGTTTGAAACAGCACTTGGCCATCGGCTTGGCCTTTGCCGGTGCTGTCACGTTGGCGACCGCCGCCGATTCGTCTCTGGAGTCAGCGCTGACTTTTTACGCGTCGTTCGACAGCGGCACCGACGCCGACTTGGCCAAGGGTGACAAGCGGCTTTTCACACTCGTCGATAAACAGCCCAAGGCCGGCAACCACACCGAAGGGATGACGCGCTTGGCCAAGGGCAAGGGGCTCTCCGGCGGCGCGCTGCATTTCACTAAGCGCAAAGCCAAGTGGCTGCTTTACGACGGCGCGAATAATTTTCGCTTCGCCGAAAAAGACTGGAGCGGCGCTGTGTCGTTTTGGCTGAAGGTCGATCCGGTCAACGAACTCGATCCCGGCTACGTCGATCCCATTCAAATCACGCCCAACACGTGGAACGACGCCTCGTTTTTTGTGGACTTCAACAAGGACGGCAACCCTCGCGCGTTCCGCTTGGGCGCGTTCGCCGATCGAGCCGTTTGGAATCCGACGAAGAAGGAAGTGCCGGAGCCGCCCCGACCGCTCGTCCCGGCTAAGTCGCATCCATTCAGCAAAGACAAATGGACGCACGTCGCCTTCACGTGGGAGCGCTTCAACACCGGCAAAAAGGACGGCGTCGCCATGCTCTACTTGAATGGAAAAAAGGAGGGCAGCATCACCGGCTGGAACCAGCAATTTTCATGGGGCGGCAAGGAGCATCGAATCCTGATTGGCCTGAATTACATGGGCCTTTTCGACGAGTTGGCCTGTTTCAACCGCGCCCTTTCCGCAAAGGAAATCAAACGCATCCACGCCCACCAAGCCGCCTTGGCCAAGTTGCTGAAATAGCGGTTGGTCAAGCTGCTTCTTCTGAGGTAAAGACAGGGAATTCAGATTTGGACATTCCTTGTTCGATATTCATCATTCAAACGGCTGGAGAAAAACCAATATCGAACACCGAACAAGAATGTCCAAGGACGAAGTTTCCAGCCCCCTCTCCCAGCGGGAGAGGGCAGGGGAGAGGGAGAGCGCGTGGCTTTTACAAAAAAACATCCGAGAGTTTTCACCCTCATCCGACCTGCGGCCACCTTCTCCCTGAGGGAGAAGGAATCACAACGGAACGCGTACTTGGCCAAGCTGCTTCTTCTGAGGTAGAGACAGGGAATTCAGATTTGGACATTCCTTGTTCGATATTCATCATTCAAACGGCTGGAGAAAAACCAATATCGAACACCGAACAAGGAATGTCCAAGCACGAAGTTTCCGGCCCCCTCTCCCAGCGGGAGAGGGTTGGGGAGAGGGAGAGGGCAAACGTTTTTTGCAGTGCTTACTTTAGGATCCGCAGCGCGCTGGGACAGCGCGCCCTACCTTTCGTTGCCACCCTCTTTTTGTTTGGCGCTGCTCAGGGGTTGGCCTTTGCGGATTTCGCTGAAGTCGGGCGTGGTCACGGAGTAAGGGAAGTTCGCCTGCGTGCCGACGGCACCGAACTCGCCCCGCTTGTTGAGGGCGATGAAATTGATGGCGAGATCCATGCCCAGCGGGTCGGTCCTGGCGATGCGGCGGATCGCCTCGGCGCAGGCCTCGGTCGGCGACATACCTTGGCGCATATTTTCGACAACCTGATACGACGCGCAGTAGCGCATGACATTTTCGCCGAGACCGGTGGCTCCGGCTGCGCCGATTTCGTTATCGACGTAAACACCGCCGCCGATGATCGGCGAATCGCCGACGCGGCCCGGCACTTTGCCGCCCCAGCCGCTGGTGGAGCAACCGGCGGCGATGTTGCCGTCGGCGTCGAGAATCAGCAGCGCGATGGTGTCGTGGTTTTCCGGTTTGTCGCCCTGGCCGGGCGCTGGCTTTTTTTGTTTCGCGAGCCAGGCGCGGTAGCTCGCCTCGTCCGTTTGGCCGTCGCGCACCTCGAGTCCGTTTTGTTTGGCGAACCAACGCGCGCCCGGGCCGACGAGCATCACGTGCGGGGTTTTTTCCATGACCAACCGCGCGGCGGAAATGGGATGCACGACGCCCTCGACACCAGCGACGCTGCCGGCTTGCTGGCCGGGGCCGTTGATGATGCAGGCGTCGAGTTGCACGACACCGGCGGCGTTGGGCAGGCCGCTAAGGCCGACCGATGTGTTGCCGGATGACTCCACGTGGCGCACGCCTTGCTCGACGGCGTCGAGCGCCGAGCCGCCACCCTGTAACACCTTGAGTGCCAGTTCGTTGGCCGGTTTACCGAAGCCCCATGTCGAGACGATCAACGGGCCGCGCTTGGCCAATCGGGCGGCGGGCGGCGGGGTGGCGCAACCGGCCGTAAGGGTCGCGGCGGCGGCGGTCGTGTGCTTAAGAAAATCGCGTCGGGTTTGGTTGCTCATGGTCGGCGGCAATAGGAAGGCCAAGCGCCGACAAAGTCAAAGCCAAGCACTCGGCTAAGCGCGTCGTTCGCGACTTTGTGAGGTCAGAATGTCAGGCCGAAGCCAACAGCAAAGCGCCGGTGATCGCCGAAGCGCATCGCCTTGGCTTTGTCGTAAACAACTTGGCGATACTCAAACTTGAGCATCCAATCCTCGTGGTAATACATCGCGACCGGGCCGACGGCGATGGTGTCACCGGCGGGATCGACCATTTGGTTTTTACCCGGCTCTATGTGACGCGCGGCGATGTCGAGCATCAGGAACAGTCCCCGGCCCTTGTCGCCATCATGCCACGCATGCCAGCCGATGTTGGCGTCGAAACCCAGTTCGTCACCGCGGTCGAAATTTCGGCCGGAGCCGTTCTTCCAGTAGTACAGGTCGTAGAGGTGATACCACTTCGGGGTCTCGAAGCTGTAGCTCAGGCTCAGCCCGGCGTCCCAACTCCCGTCGCCCACCGCCCAGTCGTCCTCGGTGCTGCCGGTTGGCAGACGCAGATTTGGCGTGAGGCTCAGGTTGTAGGTGTAACCCCTTTTATTGACGTACTTTTTTATAGGCGCGCCGATGACGATGTCGCCCAGCCCGTGCCCGGTTTGCCGGATGACTTCGCCGTTTCGCAGCCACTGGCGCGACTGGTCGATGTACGGCACCTTGGCCGTGATGCGGAACTCTCGCCGAAACGTGTACACGCCCTCGAGCCAAGTGGTGTCCACGCGGCTCTCGAGTCCGTGCGGGTTGGCGAGTGTCGATGCGCCACGGCGCAGGTCGTCGGCGATGCTGTGGACTTGGAACAACTGCACTCCGTAACCGCCGGCCCAGCGCGGGGCCATGTCCATCACCGGCTGATGCCCGAGGGCACCCGTTACGGCGGCAAGCCAAAGCGGCAACACGGCAAGTCGCAGATTCACAGGCGAACAGTTCCCGCCAATGCTTCGAATCATTTGACAGAGCATCGGTTACTTTTTGGAAAGGTTTACGAGGTATTTTTCAGGATTCTTGTTGAACTTCCGGATGCACGGTTTGCAGCAGAGTTTGATCTCCTGCTCCTCGTGCACGAACCTGTAAGGGTCACCCATGGAGCCCAGCTTGTTGCCTGAGACGATGCAAACATCCAGTGGGTAGGATTTCGCGCTGCTGATGCCACTTGTTGCGCAGCCGGCCATCAGCGATGCCAGAGCGATGAGTGCGATGTTTAGTTTCATTTGTTTTATCTGTTTTTGTTTCTTGGTTCACCAACGGAAATAAAATCCTCCTCCGAGGCCGAAGTTGGAGTGGTAACCGGTGGTGATGGAAAAGCGTTTGTTGTAGCGGTACTCAAGAGTGGAACTCCATTCCCAGTGTGTCTGCGTGTCGTACTCCACTTCGTTGATCAGGCTGAGCCGGTCGGTGAGCTGGAGGGTTTTGCCCAGACCGGGTCGCAGGTCGCCCTCGGTGTCCACCGTGATGCTGCCCTCCACCATGAGCGGCAACCGATAGAGCACGCCGCCGAAGGCCCGATCCCGGGTGCCCGGTGTGTTCGTGAACCGGTACCCGGCAATCGTCGAGAAGTTTGGGTTAAAGTAGCGTTTCCAAATCAGATCCATTTCGTATTCCTCGTGACGGTCAAGCCCATGTTCCCAGTCAAGCCCCACGTTGTTGCGCGCGTTCATCCAGCCGGCGTGACCCTCGGTGAAATTATTCTGCACGGTGCCGCCGAGGTTGAACCGCCATGGGTTCATGTGTTTTGTGTCGAGCGTCG
>CAUZVJ010000020.1:0-15612 GCA_963583225.1 Verrucomicrobiia bacterium | reverse complement strand
CGCAACTCGACGAGGCGGAGCGCGGTTTCAGTTTTCAGTCCGAGGGGCCGCTGGACATGCGGATGGACCGGCGGCAGCCGGTGAGCGCCGCGCAACTGGTGAACGAACTCGAGGCCGGGGAGTTGGCAAAGATTTTTTGGGAACTGAGCGGCGAGCGCCGGTCGCGCCGCATCGCCCGGGCGATTGTTGAACAACGCGATATGCAACGACTCGAGACAACGACGCAACTGGCCGACACCGTGGAGCGAGTCTGCCCCCGGCGCGGCGCGCGGACGCATCCGGCGACGGGCGTGTTTCAGGCGTTGCGCATGGCAGTGAACGACGAGCTTGGCCAAGTGCAGGCCGGGCTGGACGCCGCGTGGTCGGTGCTCAAGCCGGGCGGCCGCCTGGCGGTGATTACATTTCACTCGGGCGAGGATCGGCTGGTGAAACAGTTCAGCCGCCGCTTGGCCAAGCCGTACACGGTGCGCGGCGAGGTCGATGTGCCGGAGTTGCGCGAGCCGCGCGAACCGTTGGCCCGGGAGTTGAGTCGCAAGGCGATCAAGCCAAGCGCTGCCGAGATCGCGAGAAACCCGCGAAGCCGCAGCGCCCAATTGCGGGCGATGGAAAAACTGTAAACCGTCATGTCACGCAACCGAAAAAAACAAGACTCCGCGCTGAGTGTTGGTTCGTGGATCAAGGCCGTGCTGTTTTGCCTGTTGCTCGGCGGGACAGCGATGGGGTACGTGTGGCAGAAGTCGCAGATTCACCAACTCGGCGCCGAGGTCCGCAAGAAGGAAGTGCGGCTCGAGTTGCTCGAGAGCGACAACGAGCGCTGGCAGCAGCTCCGCGCCGAGATGTGCTCGACGCAGAAACTTTACGAACGGGTCCGCAAACTGGGGCTTGGGCTGACGATGCCGCAGCCGGAGCAGATGTTGCGGCTTTCTGATCTTCCGCTGGACGCCAAGGAGCTAAAGCAAAGTGAACCGGGGGACTACCGCACGGTAAAAAACACGCCGCGTCGAGGACGGCCGTAACAGAGATGAAAACAAATCTGTTTACAAACTGACATGGCAACAATAGCAGCCAACGCTCACCGGGGCAGGGTGATGATACTGGTCTCACTCATAACGGTCGGTTATGTGGGACTCGGGGTGAGGTTGGTGGATATACAGGTGCTCCAGCACGACAAGCACGTCGCGCACGCGCTGGACAACACTCGCCGCAAGGTGATTCAAGCCTCGAGGCGCGGCGATATTTTGGACATTCGGGGCACGGTGCTGGCGACGAGCCGCATCGCCAAGACGGTGTGCGCCGACCCGTCGCTGGTGGGCGTCCACCAACGGCTCGTGGCCCGGGCGATCGCGCCGTTTCTTGGCAGAGACGCCGCCGACTTGGCCAAGCGCATGCAGCGCCGCGTGTACACCGACGCGCAGGGACGCCAGCGGGAGGACAAGCACGTCGTGCTCGGGCGCAAGGTGCTGCTCGAGGATTGGCAGGGCATCACCAACGCGCTGGCGCACATTGAGTTTGGTGTCGATGTGAAGTCGCTGCCCCGCAGTGAGCGGCTGAAATATTACAACGTCAGGCGCGCCGTGTTTTGTGAGCGGGTCGATTCACAGTTGCGGGTTTACCCCAGCGGCAACCTCGCTGCCCACGTGACGGGGTTTGTCGGTGCGCGGGACCCGGAAGGCTCGGGCGCGCCGGTGATCGGCCTCGAGGGCAAACACGGCATCGAGATGATGTTCGACTCGCAGCTTGAGGGCGTGCGCGGCTGGCGCAAGACCGAGACCGACCGCAGCCGCCACGAGGTGGTGGCGTTTCGCGAGTACAACGTGAAACCGCGCGACGGGATGAACGTGGTGCTGACGCTCGACGCCAACATCCAGTACATCACCGAGAAGGCGCTCGAGGCGCTTTGTGCGAAGCACACTCCGGCGAGCGCCTGCGTCGTGGTGGTGAACCCGCGGACCGGCGCCATTCTCGCGCTGGCCAACCGGCCGACATACAACCCCAACAAGCCCGGGGACTCCAACGCGGCCAACCGCCGAAACCGGGTGATCGCCGACGTGTTCGAGCCGGGATCGACTTTCAAAATAGTGGCAGTGTCCGGTGCGCTCAACGAGCATGCCGTGCGATTGAATGAGCGATTTCACTGCGAGAACGGCAACTTTTATTTTGCCGGTAAAGTGCTTCGGGATCATCACGCGTACGGCATGCTGACCGTGAAGGAAATCATCACCAAGTCATCCAACATCGGCACGGCCAAGGTGGCGATGAAACTGGGGGCATCGCGACTGCACAATTATATTTCCGAGATGGGTTTCGGCCACCGAAGCGGCGTGTCGCTGCCGGGGGAAGTGCGCGGCATTCTTCACCCGGTCAAAAACTGGAGCAAGCTGGAGATCTCCCGGATACCGATGGGCCACGGGATTGCAGCAACGCCAATTCAACTCGTGATGGCGATGTCGGCCATGGCCAACGGCGGCAACCTGATGCGTCCGCTGCTGGTGGATCGGCTGGTGGATCGGGACGGGAATGTTGTGATGCAGTATAAACCAACCGTGGTTCGCAAAGTGATCCGCGACGAAACCGCGCAGCAAATGGTGGAGACGCTGGTGACGGTGGTCTCTGCCGAGGGCACCGCGCGCCGGGCTTGGCTCGCGAACTATACAGTCGCCGGCAAGACCGGCACGGCGCAAAAGCCGTCGAAGACCCGGCGCGGCTATGAGGCCGGGAAATATTTTTCGTCGTTCATCGGATTCCTGCCGGCGGAGAATCCCCAGTTGTGCATCGGGGTGTTTGTGGACGAACCGCACAACGGTCATTACGGCGGCGTGGTGGCAGCACCGACGTTCAGGGTTATCGCCGAGAAGTCGGCCAACTACCTTGGCCTCGAGCCGTCGGTGCCGGTGAAGCCGATTTCGGAACAGAAACCTCGGGTGGTGTTGAGATGATGGAACCGCGCACGTTGGGTTATGTTGAGGAGAGCTGCAACGGGCAGCTTGTCGCGGGCCAGCGCTCAGCGAGTGTTAGCCGCGTCTGCACCGACTCGCGCCTGGCCAGGCCGGGCGACTTGTTCATTGCGATTCGCGGCGACCGGTTCGACGGGCACGACTACCTCACCGACGCGCTAGGCCAAGGGGCGGAGGCGGCCGTGGTCAGCCGTTCCCGGCTTGGCCAAGCGGAGGTTGCCGGACCGAGGATCGAGGTGGAGGAAACGCGGGATGCGCTTGGCCGGTTGGCGGCCCGTTACCGGCAGGATTTTGAGCTGCAGGTGATCGCGATCGGCGGTTCCAACGGCAAGACCGGCACCAAGGAAATCGTGGCCACGGTGCTGGGGCAACGGCTCGAGACGCTCTCGAGCGAGGCCAGTTTCAACAACGACATTGGTGTGCCGCTCACGTTGCTGCGGCTGCGTGAGGCTCACGAGGCGGCGGTACTTGAGGTCGGCTCGAACCATCCCGGTGAGTTGGAGCCGCTGCTGCAACTCATCCGGCCAAGGTACGGCGTGCTGACGAGCATCGGGCGCGAGCATCTGGAGTTTTTAGGGGACATCGAAGGGGTGATCGAGGAGGAGGGGGCGCTGGCGGAGGCACTGCCGCCGGACGGCTGCCTGTTTGTCAATGGAGACATCGAGGGGCTGGAGTCCATCCGCGCCCGCTGCCGCGCAACAGTCGTCACGGTCGGGGCGGGGGACGGCTGCGACTGGCGCATTGCCGGCATCGTGCTGGATGACGAGGGGACGACTTTTGAGCTGATTTCGCCGAAGGGAGATTGGAGCGGAGCCTACCGCGTCAATCTGTTGGGCCATCAAAATGCCCGGAACGCCGCGCTCGCAATAGCGCTCGCGGCGGAGCTGGGCCTGAGCCGGGAGGAACTAGATCAGGGCCTGCAGTGTTGCCGTCCGGCGTCGATGCGAATGGAGATGCAGACACTCGGCGGTGTCCGCATCATCAACGACGCCTACAACTCCAATCCAGACTCCCTTCTGGCGGCTTTGGAGACGATGGGGTCGTTTCCGGTTGGGGGAAAACGCATTGCCGTTCTCGGCGACATGGCCGAGCTTGGACAAGCCAGCGAGTCCGCCCATGTTGAGGCGGGCCAGCTTGCGGCCAGGCTCGGCCTGAACGGCCTTGTCACCGTGGGTCAATGGGCGGACACGACGGTACGAGCAGCGCAGGAGGCAGGCTTGGCCAACGTGGCGGCGTTCGATGACGTCAATGTGGCCGGCCAGGCACTGGCCAAAAAACTGGAGCCGGGCGATGTGGTGCTGATCAAAGGCAGCCGGGCGGCAAAAATGGAACGCATCATCGAGGCACTTTCGGAGGCCATGAAAACGTAGCGACGCAGGATGTTTTTTTACCTCAGCCAGGTTCCGCAGTGGTTGGCCGAAAACGGCCACGCCGCCTGGGCGGACTGGCTCTCCTTCCTGCGGGTGTTCCAGTACATCACCTTCCGGACAGCCGGCGCGGCGGTCACGGCGCTGCTGTTTTGCTGGTGGTTTGGCCCAAAAATCATCGTGCTGCTCAAGCGGTTAAAATTCAGCCAGGACTACAAGGACAAGGCCGAGGAGGCTGGCGGCCTGGAGGCGCGGGTGCTCAGCAAGAGGGGCACGCCGTCGATGGGGGGAGTCATGATCGTGCTGGCACTGGATGTGACGGTGCTGCTCTGGGCCAAGTGGAACGAGTTTCTCGCGCTGAGCCTGATGTCGGTGGTGGTGCTGGCGGCGCTGGGCTTTTACGACGACTGGATCAAGCTCACCCGGCAGGACAAAGACGGCATTCACTCGAAGGTAAAGCTGGCGGTACAACTGGCGCTGGGCCTCTTCATCGGCCTGTACCTGTGGAATCATCCTGATCCGACCAAGAGCGACTTGGTCGGGGAACTGGTGGTGCCGTTCTACAGCGGCGAGATCGTGTTTGCCGGGGTGGGGTTTGTTGGCCTGCTGGTCACCGCGGCGGCCATCGTGGGCAGCTCCAACGCAGTGAACCTGACCGACGGCCTCGACGGCTTGGCCATCGGCTGCACGCTGATCGTGACGTTCGTGTTCATCATTTTCACCTACATCGCCGGCAATAAAATCATGGCCGACTATTTGCGCGTACCGTACGTCGAGGGAGCGGGGGAGTTGACGGTGTTTTGCGCGGCGATGGTGGGCGGCGGGCTGGGGTTTCTCTGGTTCAACTGCCACCCGGCGCAGGTGTTCATGGGCGACACCGGATCGCTGGCGCTGGGCGGCGTGCTCGGCGTGATCGCGGTGCTGATTCACCAGCCGTTTGTGCTGGTGATCGCCGGGGGGGTGTTCGTGATCGAGGCGGTGTCGGTGCTGATCCAGACCGGCTGGTTCAAGTACACGCGGCTCAAGCACGGCGAGGGGCGGCGGGTGTTCCTGATGGCGCCGCTGCATCATCACTTCGAGAAAAAGGGCTGGTACGAGTCGCAGGTGGTCGCCCGGTTTTACATTTTGGGAATTCTTTTTGCGGTGCTCGCCTTGAGCACGCTAAAGTTGAGGTAAGTTTGGCAGTCATGTTCAAGTTGAAAGGCAAGCGGGTTTTGTTGGTCGGCCTCGGTTCGCGGGGGCGCTCGGCCTGCCGGTTGCTCTGTGACTGTGGCGCCTCGGTGGTGGCGGTGGATCGCAAGGACGACGACTTGATCCACCGCGAGACCGAGCCGTTGGCCAAGTTGGGGGTGGAGGTACACCTCGGCTTGGCCAAGCCCCTGGCCAAGCTGCTCGACGGCGTCGACCTGGGCGTGATCAGCGTGGGGGGCATTCGTGAAACAGCCTGGGTGCGTGCCCTGCGCAAGGCGGACCTGCCCGTGATCGGCGAACTCGAGCTTGGCTCCCAGCAGTTGCGCTGCCTCAACATCGCGGTGACCGGCACCAACGGCAAGACCCCGGCGGCGAAACTGATCGAGCAGGTGCTGATCGGCGCGCAACGGGAGACCCGGCTGGCCGGCAAGGTGGACTGCCCGATCGGCGACTCTGTGGACGGCTCGAAGGAGCTGGATTACCTGATCCTTGCCGTGAACTCGTTTCAGCTCGAGTTGACCCAGTTTTTCAGCCCGACGGTCGCCGTGGTGACGAACATCGCACCGGACCACATGGATCATTACGGGAGCATGGCGGAGTACGTGAAAGCCAAGGCGCGGATCTTCGCCAATCAGCAGCCATTCGACTGGGCAATTATCCAGAGCGAGGCGTTGGCCCAGATCCGCTCGCTCGGCATCGAGATTCCGTCCAAGATTATCACCTTCAGCGCGAGCAACCGCCGGGCGGACATTTCGCTCGATCGCGGCCTGATTGTGAGCCGGGTGCCGGGATGGGAAGGCCCGCTGATGGACTTCACCGAGTGCCGGTTGCAGGGAGCGCACAATGCGGAGATTCTGATGGCTGCGCTGGCGGCCGGGCGCGTTTTTCGGATTCCGCTGGAGCAATCGGCGGATGTCCTCAGGAATCACCCGGCACTGCCGCACCGGTGCGAGCTCGTGGCCGAGAAGGGCGGGGTGAGTTACATCAACGACTCTCGCTCCACCAACCTCGCCGCCCTCGAGAAGTCACTTTCCTCAATGAAACCGGGCCCTGGCGGACGCCCAAACATCTGGCTGCTCGCGGGCGGACGCGACAAGGCCGGGGCTTACCACGCCATCGGCCCGCTGCTTTCGCAGAGGGTGAAGGCGGCGTTTTTAATGGGTGAAACCCGCGAAAACCTGCGCGCCGCGTGGAGCCTTTTCACGCCCTGCCGTCTGGTGGATTCGCTGGAGGAGGCCGTCCGGCAGGCTGCAGAGTTGGCTGAGGAAGGCGATATCATTTTGCTCTCGCCAGCGAGTGAGGATTCCGGTAGCGTCAACGGCTATAAACATCGTGGCGAGATGTTCCGACGCAAAGTCGAACTCTTGGCCGGGTCTTCAACGGAAGCTGAAAGCACCGGCAAGGCCCCTTCAGCCTCAAAAATTTCACAGCTCTTGTCGCGATGAAACTTTCCCACCAACCACCATATCTTGTGTTCCCCACCCGCGCGCTTGGCCAAGCGCAACCCATTTTTTTAACCAAGGAGTAAACTAACATGTCCAGTCATAATCCCCTACGACCCAAGAGTTCCCTGCTCGAGCAGAAAGCCAAGAGCCGTTCCGGCCTGCAGATGGTGATGATCATCGTAGCCGTACACGTGGTTTTCCTCGGAGGGCTGTTGTTCTCCGGTTGCCGCCCGGAACAACCGACACCCGACACGGCGGCCGGCACCAACGCCATCCCGGTACTGCCGCCCATCGGGGGAGAAGTGGCTTCGCCACCGGCAGAAACCAACACGGTGACTGTCGTGGAGGCGCCCGATGCGCCACCACTGCCGACTGCCACGACCGGCGAACCCAAGCCACCGCCCGTGACGCGTGACACGGGGCCGGTGGAGGACATCGTGCCATTGATCCCCGAGCCATCCGAGGGGCCCGAAGTGCCGGTGGCCGCCGGCGAGATTGAGTACGTGGTGGCCAAGGGCGACAACTTCACCACCATCGCCAGCAAGCACGGCGTCAGCGTGCAGGCCATTATCAAGGCCAATCCTGCGGTGGATCCGAACCGCATGCAAATTGGCCAAGTGCTGATCATCCCCGCGAAGGCGCCGGAACCGACCGAGCCGGCATTGCCGGAGGGAACCACGGTGTACGAGGTGAAGTCCGGCGACAGCCTCTACAACATCGCCAAGGCGCACAACACCACGTGGAAGGCGATCCGGGATGCCAACAATCTTCAAACCACCGACATTCGGGTGGGGCAAAAACTGATCATCCCACCACCGGCGACGAACGAGTAGCCGGCGGAGCAAGCGGCCCTGATGAAGTTTGCCTCGACCACGCTGGTGTTTGTCGTTTCCGCCCTGCTTGCGCTGGGGTTGGTGATGCTCTACAGCGCCACCATGTTTCACCGGAGCGGCGCGTTTTTGGGTTCGCAGTTGCTGTGGTGCTGCATCGGGGTGGTGGTCTGCCTTGGCACCGCCATGTCGGATTACCAACTGCTCAAAAAAATCTCCGCGCCGGCGTTGGTGGTGGCACTGCTCCTGTTGGTGGCGGTGATGATTCCCGGCATCGGGCTGGAGCGCAACGGCGCACGCCGCTGGCTGCAGTTGCCGGGCACGACATTCCAGCCGTCCGAGTTCGCCAAGCTGGCCGTCATCATTGCGCTGGCCCATTACTGTGAACGCAAGGGCCGCAAGATGGGCACGTTCAAAAACGGCCTACTCATTCCCGGCGCGGTGTTGGGATTGTTTCTCGGGCTGATTTTCATTGAGCCGGACTGGGGCGCGACGGCGTTGCTCGCCGTGGTGTGCGGGATGCTGCTGTTTCTGGCCGGCACGAAGTTGCGGTTCCTCGTTCCGCCGGTGATCATGCTGGGGGCGGCCGGCGGTTTCCTTCTGTCGCAAAACACGGTTCGCCTGAACCGCATCTTGAGTTGGCTCGATCCCGAGGGCACGAAGCAGGGCGTCGGCTATCAGGCGTGGCAGTCGCTGATCGCGCTTGGCTCCGGCGGGACAACCGGACTTGGCCTCGGCAACGGCCGCCAAAAACTTGGCTTCGTGCCGGAACAACAAACTGACTTTATCTTCTCGGTGATCGGCGAGGAGCTTGGCCTGATTGCCACGATGGGGGTCGTGGTGGGGTTCGTGCTGTTCGTGATTTGCGGGGCGTTCATCGCCATGCGGTCACGCGACTTTTTTGGTTTCCTGCTGGCCTCCGGGTTGACGCTGCTGATCGGCCTGCAGGCGTTCATCAACATCGGCGTGGTGACCAGCACGCTGCCCAACAAGGGACTCCCGCTGCCGTTCATCAGCCGCGGTGGCACGAATCTCGTGGCGATGCTGTTTTGCGTCGGCGTGCTGTTGAGCATCGCGCGGTTTGCGGATCAGGAAGGCCGCGCCAAGTCGGGCAAACAAAAGGACCCGGGCGGGTACTCCCCGTTTCGGGCCGGGACGTAGCATGAAGCCCTTGGCCAAGCGCATTGCCATCGCCTGCGGCGGAACCGGCGGACATCTTTTTCCCGGCCTGGCCGTGGGGGATGCGCTCGTGGCGCGCGGCTGCGAGGTCACGCTGCTCGTCAGCCCGAAGGAGGTGGATCAAACGGCGGTCAAGTCGGCCTACGGCATGGAGGTCGAGTCGCTGCCGGTGGTCGCTCTCAGCGGCAATCTGCTCCGGTTCGCCGCCGGCTTTTGGTCGTCGCTTGGCCAATGCCGAAAACTCTTCCGCGAAAACCGCCCGGACGCCGTGCTTGCGATGGGTGGGTTCACCAGCGTGCCACCGGTGATTGCCGGGAAGCTGATCGGCGCACGCATTTTTCTGCACGAGGCCAACGCCGTCCCGGGCCGGGCGGTGAAGCTGCTCGCGCCGCTGGCCGACGAGGTGTTCGTCCAGTTTCCCGCCGCGATGCCGCGCGTGCTGAGTACCGATATTCACGCCACCGGCCTGCCGGTGCGCTCAGCGATGGAGCCGTTGGCCAAGGCCGACGCACGGACCGCGCTTGGCTTGGCAGACGACCAGCCGGTGCTGCTCGTGATGGGCGGCAGCCAGGGCGCGCAGTCGATCAACCAGGCGCTGATCAGGTCGCTGCCGCGCTTGGCCAAGGCGGTGCCCGATTTGCAATTTATCCACCTGACCGGCGGGAGCGTTGATTCCGCCCGCGAGGCGTACGATGCGCTTGGCTTGCGTGCGGTGGTGCGTCCTTTTTTGACCGAGATGGAGTATGCGCTGGGCGCGGCCGATCTTGCCGTGAGCCGCTCGGGGGCGTCGTCGCTGGCGGAGTTTTCGGCGATGGAGCTGCCGGCGATTTTGATCCCGTACCCGACCGCGGTGGACGATCATCAGCGGATCAACGCGCAGTCGTTCGTGAACATCGGCGCGGCCCGGTGTTTTCACCAGAAGCAACTGACGCCCAACCTGCTCGTCAGCCAGTTGAGCGAGTTGTTCGGCACTCCGGCCAAGCTCGAGGCGATGGCTGCGGCGATGAAAAAATGGAAGGCGGTACAGGCGACCGAGGAGGTCGTGCAGCGGATTTACGAGGCGTGCGACTGGGAGGACGACGGCGATGACGAAATGATGTTCGCGCTGCCAAGCGGGAAGGAGGCTGCCGCATGAGCGTCGCCGTCGCGGAAGCCGTTTCGCCGGGCCTCGAAGACGCGCTGATTGACGGCACGGTGATTGGGCAAAATGTGTCGCTGGCAAAACTGACAACCCTCGGAGCCGGCGGGAGTGCGGATCTGTATTCGGAGCCGCAAAGCCAAGCCGACCTGTCGGCGTTGGTGAGTGCCTGTCGCGAGCGCGGGCTGCCGGTGACGGTGCTTGGTTTGGGATCGAATTTTCTCGTGCTCGACAGCGGCGTGCGGGGGTTGACCGTCCGGCTGAGCGCGGAGGTGTTTGCCGGGATCGAAGTGGACGGCACCCGGCTGAATTGCGGCGCCGGGGCGAGGATGAAAAAAGTGGCCGCCGAGGCCAAGCGCTGCCGCCTGTCGGGGATGGAGTTTCTCGAAGGCATCCCGGGCAGCATCGGCGGCGGGCTGCGAATGAACGCCGGGGCGATGGGCAGTGAGTTGTTTGACGTGGTGGAGACGGTGCGGTTCATGGATCCCGCCGGCGAGGTGTTCGAGATGGCAGCGGACTCGATTGAGTCCACGTACCGGAGTTGTCCGTTGTTGAAAAATCAAATCGCACTCGGTGCGGTGCTGAAGGGCGAACCGGACACCGCCGAGGCGATCGCCGCGCGTATGGCCGAGTTTGCCGAACGCCGCTGGGGCAGCCAGCCCAAGGCGCGCAGTGCCGGTTGTATTTTCAAAAATCCGGAGGGCATCCCCGCCGGGAAGCTGGTCGATGAACTGGGCCTCAAGGGCGCGACCGAGGGCGGCGCGATGGTGTCGGAGGAACACGGAAACTTCATCGTCAACAAGGGCGGCGCGACGGCGGACGATATTTTGCGGTTGATCGGGCGCATCCGGGAGAGGGCGCTGACCGAGCGCGGCATCGAGTTGCAGACCGAGGTGCAAATTATCGGCGGGGAGGATCGGGATGTTTGAGCCACTCGATATTTGCGTGATGCTGGGCGGCCCTTCCGGGGAACGGGAGGTGTCGCTCCAGTCCGGCGCGGCGGTGGCGGACGCGTTGCGCGAGTTGGGCCACCGGGTGACCGAGATCGATCCCGTGGACGGCGAATTTAGGCTGCCGCCAAAAACAGACGTGGTGTTTCTCGCGCTGCACGGGACGTACGGCGAGGACGGCACAGTACAGGCCAAGCTCGACGCGCTGGGCGTGCCGTACACCGGCTGCAGCGAGGCGGTGAGCCGGCTGGCTTTTGACAAAGTGGCGGCCAAGCGCGCCTGTGCAGAGCAGGGCTTGGCCACGGCGAAGGACTGCGTGGTGGACGACCCCGCCGCCGGCCTGCCGGACGGTCTCGAGCTGCCACTGGTGCTCAAGCCGGTCTGTCAGGGGTCTAGCATCGGGCTCGAGTTTGTCGAGTCGGCGACCGCTTGGCCAAGCGGCTTGGCCAAGTCGCTCGAGGGCGGTGAGCAAGTGCTGGTTGAGGAGCGAATCGAGGGCCGGGAAGTCACGGTGGGCATCGTCGGGAGCCAACCGCTGCCGGTGGTCGAGATCACGCCCAGTCGCGGGGCTTACGATTACGCCAACAAGTACACCGCCGGTGCGACCGAGTACGCCTGCCCGGCTCCGTTTGATGCGGAGGCCACACACCGCATACAGCATGCCGGGGAACTGGCCCTGGTCGCCGTCGGCGGTGGCAATTGCGCTCGCGTGGATTTTATTGTGCGGCCGGATGGTGAGCCGGTGTTCCTCGAGGTCAACACCCTGCCGGGGATGACCGAGACAAGCCTGCTGCCCAAGGCGGCGGCGGCGAGTGGCACCGGTTTTGCCGAATTGTGCCAGTGGCTGGTCGAGCTTGCATTGGAACACCCGCCGCTGGCAGCCACCGGATGAAACAACTTTTTGACATGGCATTGAGAGCGAAACGTCGGAACAGCAAGTCGGGGCGGAAAAAACTGCTCTCGGTCAGGGTGCAGTCGCAGCAGGCCAGGCGCGAGCGGCTGCGCTGGCTGCGTTCGCTCTCGGCCTTGGCCGTGGCGATCGTGGCGATCTTCACCGTCTGCTGGAAGGGCGGCGCCTTCGCGCTCAACCGGCTCGTGTACGAGAACGAGTCATTCTCCGTCAGGCAACTGGACTACCGGACCGACGGGATCATCAGCGTGGCTCAACTCCAAAAATGGGCCGGCGTGCGTGCGGGCGACAACCTGCTTAAACTTGATCTGTTGCGGATCAAGCGCGACATCGAGCTGGCACCGCGCGTGAGGGCTGCGTCGGTGGAACGTTACCTGCCGGACACACTACAGGTGCGGATCGCCGAGCGGGTGCCCATGGCACAGGTCTGGGCGTGGCAGCGCGACAGGGACGGCGTGACGGATTACGACTGCGTGAGGCTGCAACTGGACGAGACCGGCCACGTGATGAGCCCGATCGACGGCCGCTCGGTGGTGGCGCCGGAGAAGCAGGCTGAATGGTCGCTGCCGGTCATCTCCGGGATCGATCTCAAGAAACTCAAGTCGCTCACCCCCGGCCGCCCGGCTGGGCTACCAAAGCTGCGGGCCGCGCTTGGCCTCATTGGGGAGTTTCGCCGCTCGCCCCTGGCCGGCGTGGTGGATTTGCGGGTGATCGACCTTTCCCAGCCGCGCATCCTGCGAGTCACCACCGGCGACGGGGGCCAGGTGGATCTCTCGACCGGGCGTCTGGCCCGGCAGCTCAATCGCTGGGCCCGCATCCGGGCGTACGGGCAAAAGTTTGGGCTCGCCATCGAGACGGTGGATCTTTCGGTGACCAACAACGTGCCGGTTCGCTGGATGCTCTCCCCGTCGATCGCCGAGGACATGAAGAGGGGCCAAAAGGTGGCCCGGAAATGAACAAACCGTGAGTGCTTCACATATCATCGTTGGCCTCGAGATCGGCACCTCCAAGGTGTGTGTTGCCGTGGGGGAAGTGAGCGAAAACCAGGTCGTCAACATCATCGGCCTTGGCCAGGCGAAATCCCGCGGTGTTCGCAAGGGGGAGATCATCGATGTTGCCCTGGCCGAGGAGGATGTGCGCAACGCCATCGTTGAGGCCGAGCAGGTGGCGGACGTCGAGATTCGATCGGTGTTCCTCGGCGTCACCGGCAGCCACGTCCGCGGATTCAACAACACCGGGGTTCACCCGGTGGTGTCGGCGGACCGGGAAATCACCAGCGCCGACATCCAGGATGTCATCAAGAACGCCAAGGCGATCAACCTGCCGACCGACCACTCGGTGATCCACGTCATCCGGCAGCACTTTCGCGTGGACGGGCAGGACGGCGTCCTCAACCCGGAGGGCATGCTGGGGGCCAAGGTCGAGGTGGACGTGCACGTCGTCAGCGGCCGGTACAACCGGTTGCAAAACCCGATCCGCCTTGTCAATGGGCTGCACCTGGAGGTGAACAACATTTCATCCAGCGCCCTGGCCTCCTCGCTCGCCGTTCTCAACACGGAGCAGAAGGAACTGGGCACGCTGGTGATCGACCTCGGTGCCGGCGTCACCGAGTACGCGGTTTACTCAGCCGGCGTCATCAAGCACACCGGCGTGCTGGCGGTCGGGGGCGACCACGTCTCCAACGACCTCGCCTACGGGCTGAAGGTGCCGCTGGCCCGGGCCGAGCAGATCAAGATCGACCACGGGTCGGCCGTGATCAATCCCGGGGCGCGGGACCGGAAGATCGACCTGTCCGACGACAGCCCGATCCCGGGTCGGCAGATCAACCTCGGGCACATGCAGAAGATCATGTCGATGCGTTTGCAGGAGACATTCGGGTTGATCGCCAAGGACATCGGCCAGGCGGGATTGATCGAGTATCTCAGGGCCGGGGTGGTGCTTTGCGGCGGCGGGGCGCGCATCCCGCACATCACGAAACTGGCGCGGGACGTGTTCAAGCTCCCGGTGGGCATCGGCCGGGCCAGCACCGTGAGCGGCGTCAAGAATGCGCTGGACGAGCCGGAGTTCGCCACCCCGGTGGGTCTGATCAAGTTTGGGGTCTTTCAGGCACAGGCCACGCCGCGCCGGGGAGGCATCGGCCGGGTCATCCGACGGCAGGTCGCCGCGCTGTTTGGCCGTTGATGCAGGAGGACGAGTCATGAGCAATCCAGACGAACAGACAACGGGCGCCAATCCAACCATCCGCCTCATCGGCTTGGGCGAGACCGGCGTGAAACTGGTCGAGACCCTGGCCATGATCGCCCCCGAGGGGGTCGAGGCTTATTCGCTGGACACCGACAACCGCAGCCTCTCCCGCTGCCACCAGTCACAACCGTTCCTGCTTGGCCAAGCGATCCCGTGCGGCCTGGGCACCGGGGGCGACTCGGCGCTGGCCCGGGCCGCCGTCGAGTCCGACAACGACGAACTGGCTGAGATTGTCCGGGGCGCCGACTTGGTCTTTGTCGTCGCCGGGATGGGGGGCGGCACCGGCACGGGAGCCGCGCCGTTTTTGGCGAACTTGGCCAAGGAGGCCGGGGCGCTGGTGGTGGGCGTGGCGGCGACACCGTTCGATTGTGAAGGCATCCAGCGTTGCAACCAGGCCACCGGCGGACTGCGGGACCTCAAGCAGGTTGCCGATGTGGTTTTTCATTTTCCCAATCAAGACGTCATCCTGATGGAGGGTGACGACATCGCGCTGAATCAGGCGCTGGACATCGCCAACCGCCACCTGTGCGAGGCCGTACTGGGCGTGAGCCGAATGTTGCTCGAGCCGGGAATGCTCAATGTTTCCTTTGCGGACCTGCAGGCTTCGGTGCGTGGCCGGCACAGTCTCGGCTCCGTGGTGCATGTCGAGGCCAGCGGGGAGGATCGGGCGGATGACGCCGTGCGAAAGCTGCTGGCACACCCGGCAGCCCGGGGCGGTGAGACATTGAGGGAGGCCAGTTCACTCTTGTTGCACCTCTCGGGTGGGGACGTGACCATGGCGGAGATGAATGCCGTCACCTTGGCGATCAGAAACCACTCATCCACGGCAAAGTTTGTGGTCGGGGTTTCCGGCCAAGGGCGCGGGGAGGCACTCCAGATGACTGTCGTCATCGCGCACGCCGGTAAACTGGCCGGGGCGGATCAGGGAAGTTCCCCGCCCAAGCCAGATCAAACCGGGCAGGCGTCCGACTTGGGCTATTCTGATTCATTCACCGTGCCGGACGCCGGCAGTTATCTTGACTTGGGGAAGGGAAGCGACGGCAAAAACCGCAGCGGTTTTGCCTACACCCCGCCGGCCCCGACAGCCGGTGCGTTGACTCCCGAATGCCGGGAAGACCTGATCCGGGTGGCGGCCAAGGAGGAACCGAACCGGACGAAGCGCCGGAAAATCGTTCAGGAATTATTGCCGCTAGAGATCGTCTCCAAGGGCCGGTTCGAGAAAAGTGAGCCGACCATCCACAAGGGAGAGGACCTTGACGAGCCCACCTACATCCGCCGGGGCGCGGTCTTGAACTAACAGCGCTTGGCCAAGCCGGGATGCCCGTGGGGATCCGTTGAATGGCTGCCACCGGGGCCGCAACTCCGGCGCTCGCCCAAGGTCAGGCTGAAATGGCAATAAACCCA
>CAUZVJ010000019.1:0-15763 GCA_963583225.1 Verrucomicrobiia bacterium | reverse complement strand
TCACCGAAATCACCCCCACCGACGAGCCTCCCGCCGAGGCCAAGTGGATCGGCCCGCCGTTGCTCGACATACAGGTCAACGGCTACGCCGGGATCGATTTTCAGCAGGACGACCTCTCGGAAGCCGATCTGCTCCACGCCGTCGAACAGCTTGGCCAAGCGTGCTGCGGGCAGATTCTTTTCACCCTCGTCACCGACGACTGGGAGGCGATGACCCGCCGCTTGGCCAGGGCCAAACAACTCCGCGACGCCCACCCGGCGCTTGGCCGGGCGATCGCCGGCTGGCACATCGAGGGGCCGTTCCTCTCCGCCGGGACAGGCTACTGCGGCGCGCATCCCGCCGACAAAATGCTCCGGCCGACGCCGGAGCGTATCGCCGAGTTGCGCAACCTCACCGGCGACGACCCCCTGCTCCTCACGATGGCTCCCGAGGTCAACGGCGGACTGAAGGGCTTTGCCACGGCACGCGAACTTGGCATTCGCGTCTCCATCGGCCACACCAATGCCCCGGGGCACATTCTTCGACGGGTGACCGCCGCCGGCCCGGCCGGATTCACCCATCTCGGCAACGGCTGCCCGGCCACGCTCGACCGCGCCGACAACATCCTGTGGCGTGCGCTCGACACCCCCGGCCTGACCTGCGGCCTCATCCCCGACCGCTGGCATGTGTCGCCCGCGCTGTTCCGGTTGATTCACCGGCTCGTCGATCCCGATTCCATTTACTACACCACCGACGCCATGGCCGCCGCCGGAGCGCCCCCCGGCACATACCGCCTTGGCCATTTGGAACTCGAAGTCGGCCCGGAGCAAATCGTCCGCCTGCCCGGCACGCCGAACCTTGCCGGCTCCGCGCTCACGCCGATCAAGGGCGTCCGCCGCGCCGCCGAGATGCTCGACGGCGACTGGCAGGACGCGTGGAAAAAATTCAGCACCACCCCGGCGCGATTCATGGGGCTGCCGGAAAACTTCACCGTCGGCGCACCGGCAACCTTCGCGCTGATCGAAACCGACAGAGCCAACCAAATCGTGTCGCACAGCCTGCAGGCGGCAAACTAAAGCTGCTCCAACTCAAGAGCGTTGATGCCTTCTATCACTGTCTCGATGGGTAGTGCGGCGAGTTCGATGTGCTGATTTAGCACGCGGACTTTTTCGCCGAGAGGTCGCCAAACTACCTCGTGGCTTGAACCCCAGAGAACGAGCACAGGCAAGCCAAGCGCTGATGCGAGGTGCGTCACACCGGTGTCGTGGCCGACGTACCCAGCGCACTGGGCCAAGCGGGGTGCCAATTCCGGCAGCGGGATGTGTTGAGCAATTTCAATGCGATCCGGCGAGATCCCCTTGGCCAAGCGTTGCAGTCGATCACCCTCCGCTTCGCCGCCGACGAGCATCAAGTTCAGCGGTGAGTGCTCAGTCAAGTGTGCGACCAACTCGCGCCAGTTTTGTTCGGGCCAGTTTTTGTTTTCGCTGCCGCTGCCGGGATGCAGTGCGAGGCAGTTTTCGCGCTTGGCCAAACCGGGCAATTCGAGCCGCGCCACGGGGTCGCTGTTGAAAATTGTCAACTGCTCCAGCGGCTTGAGGAACACGTCGCTGGCATGAATCGGCTTGGCTTCGTCCGGACGATGTTGTGCGGCGATGAACTGGCTCGGACCGCACGATTTGACGTTGGTTTCAAAAATTTTGTCGGGATCGAACAGATACGAAATGACAATGGCAAACTGGCCGAAGAAATCGCGCCACTCCGGGTCGAACGATCCGTTCTTTGCAAAAAACATCGCCAACCCGGGCGACTCGAGCGCGTGCACCGCCTTGGCCAAGCCACCCGACAGTGCCAGCGAGGCGACGCGCGGATAGCCGAGCACCTCGATTTCGGCCTGCGGAAAACGATCGCGCAAGGCCGCTAAAACCGGAAGCGTCAAAATGAAATCGCCGATCGCTCCGCCACGGATGACCAGAATTCGCTGAGCCTTGACGGACGAAGACTCGATCATGGCGCCACTTGGCTCGTCATGATGATCACGCCGATCACAGCAACCACCGAGCCGAGAACCGAGCGCACCGACGGACGCTCCCCCTCGAACTTCATCGCGAACGGAATGATCACCAGCGGCGAGAGAGCAACGACGGACAACACGATTCCCGCCGGTAAATCATCTACATTCAGCGCCCACTGGTATGCGCCCACCCCAAGCGTAGGCCCGCAAAGCGCGTTGAGCACAATCAACGCGATGATCCACTTCAAGCTGGCAGGAGTCAGCGAGATCTCGGTTTGGATCGACCCGCCGTTCCGGATTTTGAGTTTACGCATCAACAGCAGGATCGCCATCACGGTCAGACCACCGAGGACGCGCTGATACGCCGCCGTGAGACCGTCCACTGTCACTCCATCGGCGACCAGTGATCCCGCCTTTCGGCTCAAGACCGCGCCGAAGCCCTGACCAAAGGCGGACATCAGGCCCCACATGATTCCGGCCTTCCAGTGTTTCTTGTCAACTTGAGACGTTTCGCTGGGGGCCAAGGCCAAACCGACACCCGCCAAGATCGCCGTGCCAGCCAGCACCTGCCCAAATGACAACTCATTGCCGAGCCAAAGCCACTCGATCGTCGCCGCAATCGGCGCAGCAAGGCATTGCGTCATCACCATCGTCAGCCGCGAACCAAGGATTGGGTATGCCCTGAACAGCCCGTAATCTCCCACGCCAAATCCAACGATCCCACTGATGAAAAACATCCCCAGCGCACCGCCGCCGAGGCCCGGGCCGAACGTGTGCGCGTAGGCACCCAGCAAAAATGCCGACAGCAGGAATCGCCAAAAGTTGATCTCCACGCCGGAGAGATGGTGCGACAACCGCTTGCCCGACACGGCGGAGAGCGAGAACAAAAAAGTGGCAAGTATCGCGGCGGTCATTCGGCGGAGGAATCAAACATCTAAAAATCCGGCGTTGCACCAACCGTCAACAATCGACTGCAACTCGGCGCGCTCCGACTCGGTCACCTCAACCAATGGCGGACGCACGGGGCCGCCGCTGAGGCCCAGCATTTCGAGCATGGCCTTCATTGCCGAAACCTCGTAGCCCTTCCGCTTGGTTCTCAACGCGTATAGTGGGACGACGTGATCGTTGATCAATTGGTTGAGTGCTGCCGAGTCACCGGCAGCGCCGAGTTCGTGAAGCTTGATCGACAACTTGGGCGCCACCGCCGAGATGCTGGACGTGTAGGCGCGGATGCCGATTGCGTAGTAGCCGGGTACCATGTCGTCGCCCGCACCGCCGATCCAATGCAGCCTGTCGCCGAGTCGTTCGCGGATCATTTGGTAGCGGCGAATGTCCGCCGTGCCGTCCTTCCACGCGACGACGTTGGGGATTTCGGCCAAGCGCTCGGCCTGTGCCGGGGTGTAGTTTGCCCAGTCGCGGCTGTAAATCAACACGCCCAAGCCGCTCGCCTCGGCGATGCCGGAGTAGTAATCGACGAGCCCGTCCATCTCGGCGTTCGGATAGTACGGCGGAAAGGCCAACACGCCGTCGGCACCGCAGTCGGCTGCCTGCCCGGCCAAGCGCTTGGCCAAGCCGCCGGCAAACCCAACCCCGGCGATCACCGGCACGCGCCCGGCCGTCTCCTCGATTGTGGCCTCGACGACTTGGCGGATTTCCTCCGGCGTGAGCGAGTACAACTCACCGGTGCCACCGGCGGCGACCAACGCGCACATCGGCTGCTCGAGCATGTAGCGGACATTTTTTCGATGCCCGTCGATGTCGAGTGAGTGGGCGGCGTTGAACGGCGTCACCGGGAAGCCGATGACTCCCTCAAGTTTCGTGCAAAGTTCCTGTGGATTCATTTTGAAATTGAGTTTACCAGCGTGGGAGTTGTCGGGTCCAGTTTGGGTCGATGTGTTTTTGCATCTCGGCTTCGTCGTCGCGTTTGCGGTACGGGCAGTTGCGGAAACGCTCCTTGCCGCGCTCGAGTTGATCGGTGTCGAGCGTCACACCCAAGCCCGGTTTGTCAGGAATCTCGACGCAGCCATCGACGATCGGCACCCGGCCGCCCTCGACGATTTCGTCGATCTCCGATTGCCACGGATAATGCGTGTCGCAGGCGTAGGTGAGATGCGTTGTCGCCGACGCGACGTGCGCCATCGCCATCAGCGAAACGCCGAGGTGGCTGTTCGAGTGCATCGACAAGCCGATGCCGAACGTCTTGCAGACGCGGGCGAGTTGCTGCACCTGCCGCATGCCGCCCCAGTAATGGTGATCGCACAGCACCACCTGCACGGCGTCGCGGCGCACCGCTTCCGGGATGTCGCCGAACGATGTCACGGCGACATTGCTGGCGAGCGGCGTCTCGATGCCGTCGGCCAAGAGGCGTTTCCGGACTTCACCCATGCCGTCGAGCCCGACGCACGGGTCTTCGAGGTAACCGCCATCGGAGAGTTCACCGGCCAAAGCCTGCCCGACTTTGACGGAGGTATCGACCGACCAAGCGCAGTTGGGATCGATCCGCAACGGCACCGCTTGGCCAAGCGCTTGGCGGAGTTGGCGCAACGTCTCGATTTCAACTTCGGGGTCGAGCACGCCACCCTTGAATTTGATGGAACCGAAACCGTACTCGGCCCGCATCTGCTGCACCTGTTTGACGAGCGACTCCGGCGAGAGGGCTTCGCCGTATTCGTCGTCACGCAAATCGTCGCCCTCGCCGCCGCCGCCAGCGTGCTTGTAAAACGGGTACGCGGAGAACGGCACCTTGTCCCGGACACGCCCGCCGATGAGATCACAGACCGGCTTGCCGACAGTTTTGCCGATCAGGTCGAGGCAGGCTGTCTCGATCGCGGAGTAGGTGCGGGCGTCGGCGTCGAGTGGGTTTTCACCGGGAACGCTGTAAGTTTGAGATCGCTCCAAGCCGCTGGCGCCGCCTTCGACCATCGGCGAGAGGTCGCCGGTCAAGCGGTACGGACACGCGCCGATGAGCTGTCCGCGAATCGCCTCGAGCGCGTTTGCCGGTTGTTCGCCTCCGTACGTTTCGGCGATGCCGGTGACGCCGTTGTCGCTGATCAACTCGATGACGTTTCGCAATGCGTACGGCTGATGCAGCCCGTAACTGCTGCGCAGCGGCGGGTCGGCCATGGCGATCGAGTGAATTCTGAAGTCGCTGATTCGCATTGAATAACGGGCCGCATGTTGCCGCCCGTTAGCGATCAGTTCAATGCGGGAGTGCGTCAGCTACTTGGTCAACTGAATCCACTCGCCGACCCAGTCTTCCGGCGGTCGGTTCTCGGCAAAGTGATCGCACTGCTCGATGTAGGCCAAACTGGGGCCGTCATCGGGGACGATCTTGAGGCAGTCCTCGAAACCGCGCTTGGCCTCGGCAAAGCCACGCTTGGCATAGGTCTCCCACGTCGACTCGAACTTGGCGACGAGCTTGGCCATGGTCTCGTCGAGGTCGCCCTTCTTGGCCAAAAGCTCGTAGACGCCGACCGCCTGTTTCTTGCCCTTGGCCACGAGCAGCCCAAGTTTGCGCACCTCGATCTTGTCCTTGGCCATGTCGTAGGTGCTTTGGCCAATCATGATCAGGATGGTGAAAATTTTGCAGGCCGGCTCGAATCGGGCGGCCTGATTCACGGCGTCGCCCATCACGGTGTACTGCATTTTTTGAGTGGAACCCATGTTGCCGGCGGAGACGATGCCGGTGTTGATTCCCATGCGCGCCCCGATTACGACGTCGTATTTTTCCTTCAACTCGACGCTCAATGGCAGGAGTTTTTCCTGCTGCTCGATGGCGGCCCAGCAACATTTCCAAGCGTGTGAGTGCGGATCCTCATCGCCCCAAATCGGCACGCCGTAATCGGCCATGATGGCGTCGCCCTCGTACTTGTCGATGTAGCCGCCGTAGTTGATAATGATGTCGCTCATTGGCGTGAGGTACTCGTTGAGCACGGCGGCCAACTGCTCGGCGTTGAGTTTCTCGGAAATGGTCGTGAAGCCGGCGACGTCGGAGAAGAACATCGTCGCCTCGCGGCTTTCGCCGGCCAGCTTGAGCGAACCGGACTCCTCCTGCATATACTTGAGCACCTCGGGGCTGACCATGGTGGAGAACATGCCGCTGATGACTTTTTTCTCCCGACCCTCGGTGAGGAACAGGTAAAACACCATCAACACGGCTGAACCGAACATGGCCAAGGCCGGCGGGATGAGCGGCAGCCAAAGTTGATTGCTGAAAAACTGCCACCATGTGTAAACCAGCAGACCGGTTAACATGACCGGCACTAAAACCAAAAGACGCGGGCCAGGGTTATCGCGCACCGAAAACCCGAGCAGCACCCCCATGAAACTCCAAAACGCGATCCACAGCGTCTCTCCATTGCGCGTCCAATACCGGGTGGCCTCGGCGCCGTTGTAGTAGGAGCGCAACAATTGATCCGTGGCCATGGCGTGAGTCGCAAGCAACCGCTCGCGATCATCATGCGGCATGGGAAAATAATCCTTCAAACTGCTGGCAACCGCACCGAAAAAAACCACCTTGCCCTTGATGTCGTCCCTGCCGACATAGCATTGGCATTTTTCAGCGAAGCAACACGGCGAGGCAGAACCTTCCTCGGCGTCTTCCGGCCCCATCAGGGCGCGCAAGGTGTAGCGGGGATATTGATCCCCCCTCGCGCCGCGATAATCCAGACGGAACGTGAACCCCCCGGCGTCCGTGCCGGAATACGGGCCCCGGTCACCATCGAAACTGCTGAACAACGACTTGCCGATTTTGAGGTCGGATTGGTCTTCAGTGACTGAGCCAAACGGGAAGTCTGCCATCAACACCTCGTTCGTCGCCCCTTCGCCGGCGCCGGGGCGAAACACAGTACCCACTTCCTTGCCGCCAACCGTGTAAACAATCCGGGCGATGATATCAGCCCCCAAGCCATCAACACCCTCAGCCTTCATCCCGGTGGACGGATCGTTGTCCGCATCAATCAACCAACTGAACTCGTATTGTGTGCCGGTGAGTTCCGGATGCCAGTCGCCGGGAGGGAGTGCCATGCCTTTGACCGTGGTGTCGATGGTCAACGTTCCGTCCGAAGCAGTCACCTTGACTGAATCGATGTCGCCGTTGGCGTCGCTAATGCCGCCGGAATCTGACAACTCGATAATGTTGGTCGATGGGATGACGATGCCGTTCGTGGTGTATTGCAACGGATTGTCGGAAGCCGTGAAATTGATGATGCCCGTCGTGTCCAACTCGGACTCGTCGTTGCGTGTGGTCTTCTGCATCACCACCATGGCGACCTGCTGGCCGTTGGTCAGGCCGATGTTTTGCAACGGCAACTGGATTTTCAAAATCGGCCCCGGCGCTTGCACAAGCAACTCCCACCAGTTTTTGCCCATGAACCGACTGGCCATCAGCGTGGCCAATGACGGATGAAGCCCGGCATCTGAATAAAAATACAGCATGCCACGGCGAATCATCCGGTCGGGATCTGTCGGGAAAGAGTTCTCACCCACGCGGGTGGAATCACCCCTCAACACCAACGGAGCCTTGATGGTTAAGTCCGGTTCGTCCAAGTTTATTTCTGAAATCGTGATGATGTTTGCGTTGTTGGTAAGCACGCGGTTCAGGTGGTGAACCAAGTCACCCCGCTTGGGCACCGGCATGTCCCGGTACAAATCCAGTGAAATAACCGCCGGTTCGTATGAGGCGATTTTTTCGAGAATCTTCGCAACCAAATCGTCCTCCAGCGGCCAACCGAATCGCTGGATGTCCCGTTCGTCAGCACCAATGATGACGATGTTGGTATGAGTCACCATGTTGATGCCATAGTCCGGCGTTTGCCGCAGGTGCAGGAAGTCGTGGTGGTTTAGTTCCTGCGTCATGAGATAGCCGTTGGCCCGGATCTCCTTGATTGCCCAGAAGGTGCTGCCGCCCACCGCCAGCGCCACGAGCACCTCCACCCAAAACGCCCTTTTGGACATTCGCTTTTTGAGTTTTGCCAGCCACTCTTGAATCATTGTCGTTGTGTCGGGAGAATTAATTGCACCACCGTCGCTCCGTTACTGAACATCTCACAGCCAGTTGCCGATCATGAGGTACGGTGCCCAGTAGCGGGGATGCCGGAAGCGGGGGTCGTTGCGAAGAACCGTCTGCGCGTGCTGCAACGCCTTGGCCTTGCTCGTGCCCGGCTTGGCCAAGGCGCGATAAAACTCGTCCACCATCAACGCCGAGGCCTGGTCGCTCACAAACCACAAGGTGGCCAGGGCCGCCCGGCAACCGGCCTTGATCGCCACGCCGGCCAAGCCAAGCGCGGCCTTGTCATCGCCGGCCGCTGTCTGGCACGCGCTTAGCGTGAGCAACTCCACCGGCGCACCCCGATAGCTGCTCGGCCGGATGAGGTTTTCGAGATCATCGAGCGTGAGGAACCCGTCGTAAGTCAGAACAAATGTACTGTCCGCCCGGCCGCTGAACTGCCCATGCGACGCGATGTGCACGTAACGATAGTCGTTACGCAGGAAGGTATTCTCGAGATCGTCCTTGAGGAACGTGCCATCCATCAACACCGTCGGAGAAAAACTCTTTGAAATCAGTTCCGCCTCCTGCACAACCGCCGGCAATCCGGGGAAACCGTGGCGTTCCGCCGCCAAGCCGCTGAACAAAAAACGTGAGTTCGGCGAGGTCGCCTCCTGCGACTCGATCAAACTCAACCCCGGCGCGACGGCCACGGCGTATTGTTCGAGCAGATATTTTTCGCCGTCGAAGAGCGCCGCCATCGGCACGTTGCGCAGCGCGCCGTCCGGCACAAAAACCAGCGTGTCCACGTCGTCGGCTTCCAGGATTTTTTTGATCGGCTCAATGATCCACGCGTACAGCGCCTCGCCGTGACCTTTGAAAAAGTAAGTCGTGCGCCGCTCGACATGATGGCGAAACAGGCGTGCCTGATCCATCAGACGACGGCTTGGCACATCCACCGTCACCTTCTTCAAGCCGGACTTGGTCTCGACAAGCAACTCCAGCCGGCTCTCCAGCGGGATGATGTACACAATCGCCGCCGTCGGGGACATCTCCCCGACGCTCTTGGCCCCGACGTTGACCATGTTCGCACAGTCATCCTGAAAGTAGTCGGACAACTCAGCGCTCTTGAGAGCCTCGACCGTCGCGCGCGCCTCGACGAGCAACGCGGTCCGCGCCTCGTCGCCCTCCACTTCGTCCGCTTTTTTCAAAAGCAGATCGGCCAACTCATAGTACACCGGCCCCACCGAGTCGCGGAAGGTGGTCGGGCTGTTGTCGTTACCGTAAACGATGGCCAAGTCGCCGCGAATCGACGTCAGGTTATCGACGGCTGTCTTGTACGCGTCGATCGCCCGGTCGCGGTCGCCGAGCTGATTGTGCAACCGGCCGACGAGCCATTGCCACTGGTACACGGCGTCGGGCAACTCGTGTTTCTGGGCCAAGCGCAACGCAGCGCGACTCAACTGCAGCGCCTCGGCGTAGCGCCCTTCCGTCTCGTACAGCCCGGCGAGAAAACCGATCGCATACGCTTGGCTCGGCTCGTCGCCGGCCTTGCGCGCTGCGAGTACGGATTTGTGATATTGCTCGCCGCCCTTGGCCAAGTACACGCCGCGCTGTTCGCGGTCGGCGGCGTTGTCCATCATCCGGCTGTAAACATCGCCCAGCTTGATGTGCAGCAACGCCTTGTCGTGTTCGTTCGATTTGGCGATGTTCGCCTCGGCGGCTCCGGCGAGTTCGGCCGCCATGCTCATCGAGCCATGAAACGCCGCCGCCGTGGCCATGCCGATGCGGCACCGGGCGGCCAACTCATCGTTGCCGTCCTTGTCGGCCTGCCCGACAGCCTGCTTGAAATTCCAAACGGCATCCTCGTAGTTGCCCCAGCCAACGAGCAGGTTGCCGAGGTTGGCGCGGATGCTCGACTCGAGCGGCTTGTCTTCAATTTCCTCGGCTATTTTCAGCGCCTCGAGCAGGTAAATATCCGGCTCCTCGGTGGGGTCTCGGTATTTGCGGCTGGCCAAAATCCAGAGGCTAGCGAGGTTGTTTTTGACGAGTGCTTCGGTGCGTTTGTCGCCGACGGCCTGCGCTTGGCCAAGCGCTTGTTTGAGTGTGCCCTCCGCCAGATTCACCTGCCCCTTGGCCTGGTACGCGGCTGCCTGATTGAGCAGACCGGAGACGTCCGCGCTCTTTGAGTCCGCCGCTTGGCCAAGCGCGGGCAACAGCAACCCGCCAACCAAGGCCAAGCCGATGAGCAACGAGTGTGCGTGGTTTGCGGTTTGAATCTTCATCGTCATTTCAGCGGGCCGATGTAGTGGGTCGGATCCCAAAAATCAGTGCCGATCCGGAGTTGAAAATGGATGCCGTAATCCTGCAGGTCGTCGTCGTTGGGGATGTTGAAATCCTTGAACGCATGCCCCCAGTACACGGCCATGTTGATGTAGTCGGTCGGGTTGTACGTGACGCCCAGCCCGGCGCTGTAAATCGTCTCGCGGTTCTTCGGCCCGTCGGTGTTCCAAGCGGTGCCGTAATCGAAAAACGGAATCAAGTACACCAGCGCCTTGCCGTAGCGATCCTTGTAAACCGGGATGCGAAGTTCCGGCGAGAGAACCACCGCGTTGTCCCGGATCAACTGGTTTTCTCGGTAGCCGCGGATGGTGTTCATGCCGCCCAAGCTGAACTGCTCCATCGAAACCACGCTTTGGTCGGTGTACTGGTGTAACAACTTCACGATCAACAACGTGTCGTTTTTGGAAACCGACTCCACCCACGAGGCCTGCGTCATCCATGTGAAATATTTCCGGTCAAAGTCCGTCGTCATGATTGGATCAAGCTCGTCCAACCCGAAGCTAAACGTCGTGCGAGCTGCGATCACCCGCTCCTGCGATCGGTAAACATACTCCGGACTGATACGCAGCGCGGTGATGCGGGTCTGCCCGTCCACCGAGCCGGGCGAGATCGAGAAACGCTCGCCGGACACCAGCACCTCGCTGCGCCGGTGCTCGCCCTTGAGCGTCACGCTGAACTCGTGCTGAAAGTCACGGTAGATCGGTTGCCGCAACGCCACGGTGTACATGCGCGTGTCGCTCTGGATGTCGAGCGCGTCGAACGGCTCCTCGAGGATGGCGTAGTCGCTCTGCGTCAGGCCCAGTTCCAGCGTGGTGTCCCATCGCGTCAGTGGTAGGCTGTAAAACACCGAGTAATTGCCGGCATCCCCGAAGTCCACCTCCCTCATTCCCTCCTGCGTGAACGTGTAGTTCGCGCGCAACGTGTCGCCGAGGCTGGTCAGGTTTTTTGTGCCGAAAAACACCTCGGCCTCCTCCGCCCCGACACTCGGCGGACGCCGGTTGCTGATCCCGACGCCCACATCGAACACCTTCTTTTCCGTGACGATCATGTCAAGGTGGCTCCGGCCCAATTCGTCGCCCGGCACAAGCGCGGTGTTGATTTTGCGAATCTTGTCGTCGCGCCGGATCAACTCCAGCGCCAGCTTGAGGTCGTCCAGATTGAGTGGCTTACCAACTTCACGGTGAATCCGCTTGCGAAGATAACCGGTTCGCAGCCAGCCTTCTTTGTTCATCACATTCACGACATCCAGCCAGCCTTCGACGACCCGGATTTTCAAAACGCCCCCGGCCAAATCCTGATCTTCGATCACCGCGCCGGAGTTAACGTAGCGATGGTCAATGTAATGTTTTGAAATTGTTTTTCGCACCGCCTCCAGTTCTTCGATGCTCACTTTTTTGCCGACGCGATTGCTGACCAATTCCAGCAACTCGGCGTCGGAGAAAACCGTGTTGCCGTCGAACTCAATTCCTTTGAGCACGACCTCCGCCGGTACGGCGTCCACGATCCCCAAATCCTTGAGCGGCGGCAGCACGCCCTCCTGCGAAACCACCATCGGCACGAACACAACCAGGGCCAATGCGAGACAGAGATTTCGGCGGGGAGCCAGAATCCACACGTGAGGCGCGTGTGCTCCCCGTTCCTCCCTCTCCCAGCGGGAGAGGGCCGGGGTGAGGGAGAAAACGCTCAATATCCGAAAAGCTCTCTCCATGGAATTAAAATCAAATTTCATTGTTCATCGCTCCTTTCACCCGGCCTGTTCCCGTCGAGTGGTTCGGGGATGATGAGGGTCGGCAGGTAACTGTGCGAAGCCCAGACCGGGATGCCGCCCTGGCCGTTGAGGAAGAAGCTGCTGACGTCGCCGGCCAAGCGCAGCGCGCAGCGCTCGGCGAGGTTGATGTTTTTGCTGACCAACGTTTCCGGCAACACCACGAGGCCGCTGCCGACGTCGGTGTCCGGCGTGCGAATTTCCACCGTGCCCTGCACGCCAAACTCGGACGACGCAGTGATGCTCGTCTCGATCGACGGCAGGAATCCGTCTGCGGTGATCAAAATATAACCGCCGTGACCGTGAATGGCGTTGGCCGAAAGACGGGCGCGCTGCAACACCAGCGTGTCCGGCGCCTCGACGAAAATGTTGCCGCCGTCCTGCCCCGCCTCAGCGGTGATCCGGCCGTCGCGGAAGAAGAAATTACCCTCGCCGTAAAGCCGCACGCTGCCGCCGTCGAGCTTGGCCGAGGCGCTCAATTCGCTGTTGTCCACCAGCACGTGGCCGCCGGTTTGAATCGTGATGTCGCCGCCGTTGGACAACGCCGAGCGCACCGAGACTTGGCCGTCGTTTTGCAGCAACATCGTCTCGCCGATGCCGAGATTGATGCTGCCAGCCGCCCCTTCGCCGGTGCTGGCGCTGCCAATGAGGCCGCCGTCGAGATCGAGGTCGGGCGTGTTCAAATGGATCGTCCCGGCGTCGCCCTTGGCCACCGTGCTGGTGACGAATCCGCTGCGGGCCAACTCGCCGCTTGGCTCGGCATCGACGTCTTTCGGATCGAACCACTCGCCCTGCCCGCTGATGGTCACGGTGTCGGCGGCGATGTCGAGCTCGCCCGCTTGGCCAAGCCCGAACGCCGCACTCTCGATCCGCCCGCCGTTGGCCAAGCGCAACTCGCCGGCCTCGACGCGCACACGGCTCCCGACGCCCGAGCCACTGGTGCTGCCGTAAACCGAGCCGTGATCGATCACCAATTCACCGGCCTTGATATGCACCGTGCCGCCGTCGCCGGTGTCGCGCACGTCGGCGACGATCGCGCCCTGCGTGGCCAAGCGCAGTTGGCCGGCGTCAATCTCAATTGCGCCGCCGTTGCCGGCGTTGAGCGCACCGGCGTACACGCGGGCGTTGTCGGTAACTTCCAGCGTGTCGGCCTTGATGGAAATGCTCCCGGCATCGCCGTCGGTGAAACTGTCGCTGGCCACGCGGCTCTTTTCGGTAATCGTCACCGTGCCCGCCTCTATGGACACCGCACCGGCGTCGCCGAAACCCGGCGTGGTCGTGATGCCGAGGTGCTGCCGCCAAGCGTCGATCATGGCGGACGGCTCGGTATTGCTCACGACCGAACTTCCATCGCCCACGGTCACTTGATCGCCCGTAATCGAAATATTCCCGGCCAAGCGGTCCGGCATGCGCGTGGTGCTTTTGAGGAAACTGCCGCCGGTCAAAGTCACGTTACCACCGGCGAGAGTGATGTTGCCGTTGCGGATAACTTCCTGTTCAAAATCGGGATTGAAAATGCCGTACCGGCCGGCCAACTGCGTGGCGTCGGTGGTGCTGGAAATGTAGGCACGGCCCTCGAGCCGGATGTCGTCGCCGGTCAGCGTGATGTTGCCGGAGCGGCCGATGTCGAGCGCCGTGCTGCTGACCGAGCTGCCGCCGTCGAGCAGGATACTTGGCGCCGTAAGCGTGACGTCACCGGCGTCGCCGTAAGCGCCCGGCTGATGTTTGTCCGGGTTGTAGCCGGTGCTCGGCAGCGGCACGCCGCTCCCGATGGTGGAGCCGTTGGCCAGGCGGATGGTGTCCGCCCCGGCGGTAATCGAGCCGGCGGAACCGGCGTCGCGCATGATGCTTTGCACCTTGGCTCCGTTGTCCAGAATCAGTACGCCCGCGATCAGGTCGATGTCGCCCGCTTGGCCGCTGGCCAGGCTCTCGGAAAAGATCCGTGCGCCGCTGAGCTGCAACTTGTCGGCCTCGATCCGCCAATCGGCAGCGGCGAACCGCGTGTCGCTCGCGCTGCGCAGATAGGTCGTGTTGTCCATCTCCAGCGTCCCGGCTTGGATGGTGATGCCGCGCACGGCGGGCTGCGCTACCGTGTCCGAATCCTTGATTTCAATCTGCGAATGCTTGGTCAGGCTGAGCTTGCCGGTGGCGACGATGCGGTGCTCGAAGTTGCTGTGCAGCGACAGCTTGGAGGCATTGAAAACAATGTCCCTGGCTTGGATGTCCACCGCCGAGACACCGTGGCCGCCCGGCAGGCCCTTGTTCGGGCCGACGGTGTCGAAGTCGTCGTTGGTCTGGAATCCCGGGTGAAACGTGATCGTTTCGTTCGCCCTCATCACGAGGTTCGGAGCCGTATATTCAACGATGTCCTCGTGCACCAGCAGGAAACTCGTGCCCCAGCGTTTGTCGTTGAATTGCTCCTCAAGCCCAATGCTGATATTCCGGCCCTTGAACGTTAGCGAATGTGTTTCAGACGGATCGGAGTTCACGTAAATGTAGCGAGCCAGGCCAAGCGTCAGTTGATCCTCGGCAGCAAACGTGAGGTTACCGGTGTAGTGGGCGTCAAACCATAGTACGGGATCCGGCACCGCCTGCCCGATCACGTTCTTCCCCTGGAACAAAATATCGCCGCCACGGCCAACCGGTCCGGATTCCACAAATCCTTTCCCGGCTAACAGCAAACCTTCCTGCACGATCGAGATGCCGCCGAGCGTTAGGTCGTTCGCGGCAACGACGCTGATGTTGCCGGTCTGCCCGGCGTTCTTCGAGTGGGTGTAAAAACTCAAGTCGGTCGAGACGGTTTTTTGCACTTCACCCTCGCTGGCCAAGCCGAGGCTGAGAGTGTCGCCGCTCAAAGAAATCGAGCCGTACCCTTCACCGACTGCCAATGCCGCATCATCGCGGGCTTCGTTGATGAGGCGTCCCATCGGCGCAGCGATCGTGTTGCCTTCGATGGAGATCGTCGAGGTAGGGCCTTGGTACGCGATCATTTTCACGCCGCTGGCGCGGTCGTAGTCCGGCCCGTCCAACACCACGCTCGCCGCTTTGAGCGTGACCGGCGACAGGCCGCCGTCGCCATACGACGCTGCATCGACGAAGGAATCCATCACGCCGCTGATCGTGTCGTCCATTGCGATGGTGACCGCGCCGGCCGGTTCGCTGCCAAATGAAACCGACTGCACTGAACCGCCATTTGCGTGAAATGACCCGCCGCTGATGAGCACTTCGCCGCCGTGGCCACCGGCGGCCACGGTGCGGATGTTTCCGCCTTCCAAACTGACTGTGCCGGCATCAATCCGAATCTCCCCGCCGGCTTGCCCTTCGGGCCTGACGGTGCCGATGACACTCCCGCCGGACAGGGTCAACGCGGTAGCATCGATACTGACATCACCACCGCCGCCGGTGAGCGCCGCACCGCCGCTGCGGAAACTCACATCGCCGCCGATGATCGACAGGCCGAAGCCGCCTTGGCCAAGCGTCGCGCCGATGACCTGCACATCGCCGCGCGTGTCGGTGATGAAGCCAACCGGCTCGGTTTCGGGAAGCGCATCAGCGGCGGTCTCCAAATCGAGCCTCGCTCCGCCGGCGAACTCAATCGCGTTTCCGGCGAACAACGTCAACTCGCCCACTTGACTGAACTGCGAGTTGGGGCCGACCACGAAGCCGCTTGGGTTCATTA
>CAUZVJ010000018.1:0-15914 GCA_963583225.1 Verrucomicrobiia bacterium | reverse complement strand
ATCGATCAAGCAATGCGGCTCCGCTTGGCTACCCAAACTGGAGTTGCCGATGAAGCCCAAAGAGGCCTTGGCCAATGCGATCTCTCACTGATCGCCACGCTGCAACCCGACGCCAAACACACGCGCGAACACATCGACGCCCACGCCGCCGAGCACGGTCAAGCGCCGAATAAACTCGCGATTTGGGTCGGGCCGGAAGGCGACTACACGCCGGCAGAAATCAACACCATCTGCACCGCCGCCCTGCCGATCACGCTTGGCCCGCTCGTGCTCCGCAGCGAGACCGCCGCCATCTACTGCTTCGCCGTTCTGAACTACGAACTGCAGACGCGCCAATAACCACTTGGCCAAGCGGTTGACTTACGCGGAGACCTCCCTCATGTAGCGCAGGCTTTCGCGGGCGATCGTCTCGGGGCCTTCCTCAAAGTCGAATACCTCCACCGACACAAAGCCGTCGTATCCGACTTCCTTCAGCGCGCCAAAGATCGGCTTGAAATCGACATCGCCGAAACCGGGGCCCTTGAGGTTGGCATCGTTGGCGTGGAAGTAGGCGAAGTTCGGATGCGAGTCGCGGATGATTTCCGGGATCGGCTTGGGGTCGGAGCACATTGCCTTCACGTCGAGGATGATTTTGAAGGCGTCACTATCGAACTGCTGAATGAACTCGATGCCCTTCGCGGCTGTATTCACAAAATCCGTCTCCGACGGGGCCAACGGCTCGAAACAAATCGTCACTCCCTTGTCCTCCGCCAATTTGATCGACGGCGCGAACGTCTCCCTCGCCAACTCCCATGCCTGCTCAAAGCTGACGCCCGGCAACAGGTTTCGCTGCTTGGGCGACCCGACAACAATCGCCTCGCCGCCAAGGTCGGCGCAAAACCTCACCAACTCGCAAAAGTAATCCGCCGTCTTGTTGCGGATGATCGGGTCGGTGTGCGTCATGTACATCCCCTCGGTCTTGATGAGCACCCAGTGCACCGCCGAGATTCCGATGCCGTTGTCGGCGGCGACGTCGCGAATCCGATGCCGCTCCGCCACCGGCACATCGGTCACGTACTGCGCCAGCGTGAACGGCGCGATCTCAATCGCATCGTACCCCGTCTCGGCGACAAACCGGATGGAATCATCAATCGCCCACCCCTCGAAAACTTCGTTGCAAATGGCAAACTTCATTTTGTTGATTGGTTGAAAAGCAGGCAGACAAACACAGTCAGACTGGATTTTCAGGCTAATTCACAAAAGCGCGTCAGCAACTTGGTGGCTTTGTTGCTTAACGAGACTGCTTGCTCAAGCACTTCGTCGTGACTGATTGCCGAGGTTCCCAAGCCGGCGGCGGCGTTGGTGATGCAGGACAGGCCGGCGACCTCAAGGCTCAGTTGCCGGGCAACGATCGCCTCAGGCACGGTGCTCATGGCGATGGCGTCGGCACCCAGTTTTGCGAAGGCACGAATCTCTGCCGGCGTCTCATAGCTCGGCCCGGATACCGCCGCAAAAACACCGCTCTTCAACTCGATCCCGCAGTCGGCAGCGGCTTGGCCTAGCGCTTGGCCTAGCGACTCGGAGTAAGCCGCGGACATGTCCACAAAGCCCGACAGGCCCCCCGCCGCTTCACCGCGCAGCGGATTGGCCCTCATCAGGTTGATGTGGTCGGTGATGCGCATGAAGTCGCCGACGGCCAAGTCTGCGGCGATGCCACCGGCGGCGTTGGTCAGCAAAACCTGCCTGACACCAAATTCGGCCATGACGCGAATCGGAAACGTCACTTGCTCCATCGAGTGGCCCTCGTAATAATGCAACCGGCCGGCCTGCAAAAGGACGTCCGCACCGCCAAGTCGGCCGATAATGAATTGACCCGCATGGCCCTCCACTCCCGGGGCGGCGCAACCGGGCACATCGGCGAAGGCAACTGCCACGGAATCCGCAACCTCCTCGGCCAGTTGGCCAAAGGCGCTGCCCAGCACAATGGCCAAGCGGGGGCGCAAAGGGGTTGAGGCACAAAGAACCCGGGTGGCTTGTTGAAGGCTCGACTGCACCCAGCGGGTATGGCGCTTGGCCAAGCGGATTTCAAGCCAAGAGGCGACGATCATCAATACCGTGAGACGGCGAAATACAGTATTGATTAGCGAAATCTGTTGACGATCAAGCCGGGCTTTCGCTAGGCTCTCCCGCCTTCGGGCTTCCTGAGTAGCTCAATGGTAGAGCGGTTGGCTGTTAACCAATAGGTTCGGGGTTCGAGTCCCTGCTCAGGAGCCATTTTTTCCTTCAACAACCCGCGCCGGTGATGCCTGTTCAAGCGAGCAATCCAAGCCAAGCGTGCCGCTGAGTGCGGCGAGGTAATCACTGCTATTGGCGTGGCTGAGTTCGTCTTCAGCCTTGGCCAAGTGCTTGGCCAAGCCGAGTCGCTTGGCTTCCTCGCGGTGGGTTTCCTTTTCAAGAAATGCGCTCATGTAAGCCACCTGGTTTTCAAGATAAGCCACGTCGCGTGCCTGCTTGGCCTTGAGCCGATCGCGATACCAGCCCTGGCTGCGGACTTTTTTCCGGTCGAACAAGTCGCGCACTTCCGGGTCGGCGGCGGTTTTGCCCTCAAACTCTCCATGCGCCATGATGTGCAGCAGGGCCTTGAGCGGCGGGATGGCGTCGTCGATGGAGCCGTCCTCAAAATAGTGACCGGCGATCCGCTGCTGAGTCTCGACGATGTTGTTGACGCCATCCACGAAATCGCCGATCCCCTGCAACTCAGGCTTGAGCATGTCCGGCGGCACGACGGAGTCCGGGTTGGTGAAAATGCGGCCGAAGAAATCGAGCACGAACCGGCTTGTCACCCGGTAGCCGAGGCGACTCGCCGGCACAGTTTGGCCGTCGTGGTCGAAATCCTTCAACTGCTCCAGATAGCCTTCGCTGATGAGATAATCCGCCCGATGTTCCTCGGGCGACATGCGGGCCCAAAGTTCCGGTATCAACAGGCTGATATCATGATCCACGCGGTACTTTGGCCCGATGTAACCTGCGGCGGAGGTAAAGCAGTCGTCGCCCGTCAACATGTAACTGACCAGCGCGTTGTTCAAATCGACCACAGGCGAGAGGGCATTGAACGGCCCCTTGGTCAGCGCGCCCTCCGAACCGGCCCCGGTGGTCGAGGGGGACTTGCCAGTGAGCGAACTGACGAAGTCCATGAAAAGTTCCGGCAATTCCTGATAATGGATTGGCCCGTAAACAGCCAGTGCCCGGATGCCTGCCCTGGCATCGGGCGGGTTGTTGCGGCGACCAGCAAGCACGGCATCCACCGGGTGCAAGACCGACTGTTCGAGCGCCACCCGCCGGTACAGGCGTGTGCCGAGTCCCGCGAGGTAGCGCCCTCTCGCATCCTCCACGTCCGGGCGGTTTTGCAGGTAGCGGGGATTCTTCGTCGGTTTGCCATCCACGATTCTCGGCAACGCCGATGATGCCATGAACGCGCGTGAATTGGACTCGTCGAGAAAATCCCGGAAAACCTCCTGAAGCCCCCGGGTGTATTCGCCAAACTCCAGCGCGTCTGCCATCTCGTCCCGGGCCTCCTGCCTTGTGATCGGGTGATAGTTTGAGGCGAAAAGATTTTGCCGACAAAAGTCGGACTCGGCCTTTTTGTCATATCCACGCTGCACCGCATCGTCCGGTCGTTGGAAAAAACGGTATTCGCAGTTGGAAACAAACTTGAGCGAGAGACGCTGTTCGCCGTTTTTCACGCCGGGCAACCCGTCAGCGGGAACCACGGTGCTGGCGGAGATGTCATCCTCGCGCTGGAGCTTGACTGCGGGAATAAAATCTTTTCGCAGGGTGAACGTCCGCCAAAGCTCGTCCCCGGTGAAGCCGACCCGCAAATACTGGGCCACCAGTTTTTGGTGCTTGTACTTGAGCTCCTTGCCCGGCTGACCGTTGACGGTGTCCACCGAGAAATGTCGCCGCCAATCGCCCTCCCATTCCTGCCGGTAAAACCGCTTGATGGTGAGCACAAGATCCTTCACGTGCATGGGGATGCTGTTCAGCCACTCGTTGTATTCCCCCGTGTAAGCCCGGCTGGGCGTGAGCAGTTTGACCACCGAACCCAGCGAGCGCCGCTCATCAAGCACGCTGCGCCCCCGCTTGACGTCCGGCGGTTTTTTGAAGCGGCCGGAGTAGTTCCGCTGGAGGATTTGCCCGACAGCCTCCATGTCCTCATGAAAATCGGCGATGAAAACCGGCCCGGCCAAAATGGCGTCGTTGATGGACTTGGAGATTTCCGACTTGCCGCCGCCGGAAACCGTGCACGGTTTGTGACAGAACACACCCTCGGCGGCGGTTCCGACCAGGTGCCAACGCCCGCCCACGGAACGGCGGACCATGGACACCTTGTAGCCCGATGGCAGCACATACGTGATGCCCGGCGACAGCCGGATGTCCTGCGTGACTCCGTCCCTGCTCCAACTGATCCGCTGTTTCCTGAGCAGCACGTGGGAGGCCTCCGGGATGTAATGGATGTCGGGAAACCGCTTGTCGATGGCGTGGCCTTCCGGCTGAACCTCCATCATGTCACCGCACGACTGCACCACCTCGGCGAAGGTGTGATCCACCTCATTGACATATCGGCTGAGCTGAAAGTCCTCCCCCAGATCGTAGCTGGAGAATGCGATGGCGCCACCGGCGTGTTCCTCCTCCGCATTGCCCAGCAGATTGGCGGAGAAACTGATCTGCGTCTTCACCTCCTTTTTGCAGTAGCCGAAGTAATTGTCGGCAATCAGCGTGACCATGACCCCGGAGGCGTCCCGGCAGGCCAGCTTAAAGCCGCCGCCGTCGTTGTAGCGCTCCTCCCCGGACTCCCAGCACATGCCGTCCCGTTTTTGCCGATCGGTGGCCTCGGAAACATGCGGCAGGCCGAGCTCTTTTTTGCAAAGCACCACCAGGTGCGGGGCAAGCACCACGCAACCGGTGTGGCCGGTCCAGTGGAACGGGTCAAGGGCAGCGTCGTTTTCAGTGAGGTACGGATCGCCGGCGTTTCCAAAAATCGACTCCACAAAATCCAAGTTGGAAACCAAGCTGCCCGGCGCAAAAAAACGGGTCTCCAGCGAGCGCGCTTCGCAAACGCCCCTGACCCCGGGCATCACCTCGGGCCGCAGCAGCAGTGAAACAAACAGCCGCGCCCGCTCCTCCTGCGAACTGGTGAACGGTATTTCCATCACCGATTCCGGCGGGCGAAGTGCTTGGCCAAGCAGCGCGGCAAACACCGCCTTGGGGACTTCCTTTTTGTCGTGCGGAATCGGCAACCCGCCTTCCACGATGTGAAACACTCCCTTGGTGGTGCGGCGATCGCTCCTTGGATTGTGCAGCACCCCCTGCTCTATTCGGTACGAGTCAACGTACTCGGATGTGTACGAGTCCTTGTCGGGCGGGAGCGACAGGGTGCGCGCCAAACCGTGATGCTCCAGTTGAAGGGCGTTGGTGGGAATCTTTGGGATTTCGCAACCGCAATCGGCCAGGGTGCGATCGAGAAAATCCTGTATCCGCGCATCGACCGGGCAATGGTACTCCGCCAGCAGGCGATTCTTCTCCTGCAAATTGGCCAGAAGGTGCTTGCTGGTCTTGAGAAGGGCAAACTCACTCTCCTCGCCAACGATCGGCTGGCCGCGAAACCACAACTTGGCATTGATCACCTCGCCCAAGCGCCGCCTGTCCTCATCAGAGTTCAGGTTCACGCCGAAGCCAAGCCGTCTCTTCAGTTCCTTTGCATCATCCAAATTCATCCTCAAAAAAACGATTATCGTCTCGCGAGACAAAAAGTCAGGGAAAATCAATTCGCGTTGCCATCGGCTTTGCCTTCGCTATCGATTCCCTACCCTGCGTGCGATAGCCTGCCACCCATGTCGCACGAAGAACGACTGGTGAACATCGAATCCGACCTGACGCATTTGGAACAGCTAGTGGCGTCCCTGAACCAAACGATCATCGTGCACGAGAAAACGATCCAACAACTTCAAGTTCAGGTGAACCGGGTCGCGACCGGCTTGGAGTCAAAAGAGATGGACTCCATAAAAGGCAACGTCACCAAGCCGCCTCACTATCAGTGAGCACAAACCAACGGGCGAATTTCCTCCAAGTTCGCCGTGCCCGTCGTGCCAAGTTGATGGACAACCACCGAGGCGGCCGCCATCGCGAATTCCATCGCCTCGACAATCTCCGCGCCTGCGGCCAAGCCCATCGCCAAGTTAGCCATCACCGCATCCCCGGCGCCCACGATGTCGATCTCCCCTCGCAACGGCAGACACGGCATGTGCTCCGACACTTCCCCCGGCTTGGCCCCGGCGATGCCCTCCTCGCTCAAACTCACAAACACCGCTTGGCCCCGGTCGGTGGCCAAGCGCCCGATCGCCGCGCATAAGTCTGCCAACGGCATGTCAACCGCCTCGCCGGTCATCACAGCGAATTCCTCCCGGTTCATTTTCAAGCCAACGGCGGGGAAATGACCCAGCCCACGGCGGCTGTCGGCCAAAATGAGCAGATCAGGATTGTCACGGCGGAGTTGGCCAAGTGCCTCGAGCACCCCGCCCGCCAGCACGCCGGTGTCGGCCTCGTCCACCTGCTCGAGCAGCACCATTGCGTCCACCCGCTTGGCCAAGGCGTTGAGAGACTCGATGACTCGCCCCTGCACCGACTCCGGCGTGGGTGACCAATTTTTAAAATCGAGCCGGTTCAACTCTCTCGGCGATTTCCCCGGTTCGATCACCATTGGTTTGGTGTAGGAAAAAGTCCGGCGCTCGGGTGTCTGAAAAAAATGTTCCAGCTCGACACAGCCCACTTGGCCAAGCGCACGCATCAACTCGTACCCCTCGCCATCCTCGCCAGCGAAGCCCACAGGAAAAACCGTCCCCACGCCCAAGGCCGACAAATTATTCAAGATGGTTCCGCAACCGCCGGGCTGCGAACGGACATCGGCCACGTTGAAAACATCCAGCCCGGTCTCGATCGAAGTTTCGGCCTGCGCGGGGTCGATCTCGAGGTATCGGTCCAAACAAAAATCCCCGACCAACGCCACCCGAAGATCGGAAAACCGACCGGCTAACTCTGTGAAACGATCCTCTTTCACGGTTAATTACCGGCAGCCAAAGCGCGGGACAGATGCTGGACGAAGGCCAAGTTGTCGCATTGCAAATAATGCATCGCGCCGCCCATTCGCGCGTACGTTTTGCAAAAGCGCAGATAATAGGCAGCGCTGGTGATGGGCGGCTCGCCCTGTGTCCAGTCCCAGTTGCCGCCGTCCTGCAAATCGACGACGAACATCGAGTGATCCCGCACGATCTCGCGCCCCTCCTGCAGCCGAATGTGGTTCACGCAGCTCAGCGCCTTCTCAAAAACTTGCGGCCCCATGATGGCGGAGCCGACCGATAACACCACGCCGCCGTCGAGTTGCTCGAGTGTCCCGGCGAATGTTTGAAAATCGACCTGCGCCGCCCGGCCAATTGCCGCGCCATTAAACATCGGGTGATTCGAAATAATGTCGTAGCCAATGCCCGGATGCACTGTCAACGGCACCCCGTGGCGATAGGCCGAAGCCACAACCGAAGCCTGTTTCCAGCGATGCTCGAGATCGACCCGCCCCTCCGGCACAAAGCCGTTTTGCATGGCGTGAAGCAACTCGGCCCGTGCAGCCGTCAGCTCGTGTGCCGGCTCCGCCGTGATTTGTTTGGCCACCTCTTTCGCCGTCGGCAAGTCAACGCCGTCCCCGACAATCAACCGGCCAAGCGCTTCGCCATAACCCAGCCCATCGAGCCCACCGGCGAGCAGCGCCAAGTGAATGTTGCGCCCGGTTTCCTCCCAAGTGCCAAACGTGCCGGTGGCGACGTTAGAGCGGACGCACTCGGTCGAGCGGCCAAGCCAAGCGTACTCCCAGTCGTGAATCGTCCCAGCACCGTTGGTGGCCAAGTGCGACAACCAGCCGTTGGCGATCAAGTCGTCGAGGATCAGCGCGGCGCCGTTTTTGATCAGGTGCGCCCCGTAGATCAGCATCACCGTCTTGCCGTTAGCCTTGGCTTCGCGGATGCGCTTGGCGCAGTCGTCCACTTGGCTCATCAACGCATCGCTGATCGCCGCCGGCTCGGCATCGAGCGGCACCAAGACCTCCTCCACCGTGCTGAGGCTCTTGCGCTTGGCCAACGGCAGCGGCTTGATTTTTTGTAAATCTATTTTGTTGCCGATCATTTCCCTTCGATCACGTCCACCAACACGTCGGCGTCCCGGTAGTCCGGCACTACGATGTCCGCCCCGACGCCGAGCAGTCGTTTGCGTTTCCACTCGTCAAACTCCCCTGCCCCGTTGTGGGCTTCATCGCTGGCCACCGCCACCGCCAGTCCGCCGACAATTTTGCCGTCTTCGATTTCCACATACCCGTCGCCGATCACCAGCAACCGGTCGCCTTCGACTTCGTTCTCCCGGAGGATTCGCTCGATTACCTGTTTTTTGGAGAAACTTTTGTAGTCATCCTGCGCCCCGTAAATATGCTCACCAAAATACCCGCCAAGCCCGAGCAACTTCGCCTCTCGCTTGACGAACGGCTCGTCCGTTCCGCTGGCCAGATAAAGGTTCCACCCCCGCTCCCGCAGGCTGTCGAGCAGCGCGATCGATCCATGCAGCAAATGCTCCACCGGCTCGGAGTCGCCGCTGGCCAAGCGCTCAACGCGAGACTGGATTCGCACCTCGAGCCGCCGCAGATACTCGTGTTTGTATTCCAGCGGATCAAGCACTTCGCCGCCGCGCTCTGTCACGCGCTCGGCAAATTTCATCATTTGAAAAATCGTCTGCTTGCCGTTCAGCGTCATGATGTCGTCGAGCAGCATGGCGCGCACGCTGGCCGAATCATCGCCATTGGCTGGTGGCAGCATCTCCTCGAACATCGGCAGCATCACCTCCGGCCAACCCTCGCGGATCAGCGACAAGGTGCCGTCGAAATCAAACACGACATGCTGAATGTTGGGGCGAGGGGTGAAATGATCTGCGAATTCCACCTTGCCGGTGAATCGCTTGGCCAAGGTGTCGTTAGGGGCTAAAGAAGAGGTTTCGGTCATAAAACTGCGCTTGGCAAAGCTAACCGGAGTTGCTCGTACAGTGAAGCAGAAACTCCACTTGAGCTTGGCCAAGCGCTCAAAACGCTTGCAGTTCGGCTTGGCTATGGGTTTATTGTTCCCGCGCAATTAGCGCGTAAACACATGGCAACAGAAAAAAAGGAATTCAAGACCGAGGTTCAGCAACTGCTCGACCTGGTGATTCACTCGCTCTACTCGAACAAGGACATCTTCCTGCGGGAGTTGATCAGCAACGGCTCGGACGCGATCGACCGGCTTCGTTTCGAGGCTCTGTCAAACAAGGAACTGGTGAAGGACGACCCGGAGTTCCGCATCAAGCTCTTCGTGGACAACGAGGCCAAGACGCTCCGGATCGAGGACAACGGCATCGGCATGACCAAGGAGGAACTCGAGGAAAACATCGGCACTATCGCGCGCTCCGGCACGCGCCAGTTCATGGAGGAACTGAAGAAAGGCAACGCCAAGGACAACCCGGAGTTGATCGGCCAGTTCGGCGTCGGGTTTTACTCCGCGTTCATGGTCTCCGACAAGGTGACGCTCAAAACCCGCTCCGCCACCGGTGACGAGTCGTGGACGTGGGAATCGAGCGGCGACGGCACTTACGAAATCTCCGAGGGCGGCCGAGACAAGCGCGGCACCGAGATCACCTTGCACCTCAACGAGAGCAGCCGGGATTACATGGTGGAATTCAGGCTCCGTCAGATTATAAAGAAATATTCCGACTTCGTGGAGTACCCGATCGTGATGGACATCATCCGAGACGAAACCCCGTTGGACGACGAGGGCAAGCCGAAGGAAGGCGCGAAAAAACAAACGACCGTCACCGAGGAAACGCTCAACTCGATGAAGGCAATTTGGATGCGCCCGAAGAGCGAAGTCAAAAAGGAGGAGTACAACGAGTTTTACAAACACATCTCCCACGACTACACCGACCCGCTCAAGACCATCCACTACTCCGCCGAGGGCACCATCGAATTCAAGGCACTGCTGTACCTGCCCTCCAAGGCTCCGTTCGACATGTTCCAGCAGGAAGGCACCAAGCACGGCATCCAATTGTACGTGAAACGCATCTTCATCATGGACAACTGCGAGGCGCTGCTCCCCCGCTACCTGCGCTTCGCCAAGGGCGTCGTCGAGTCCAACGACCTGCCGCTGAATGTCTCCCGCGAAATCCTGCAGGAAGATGTCGTCATCAAAAAAATCGAGAAAAACGTCACGAGCAAAATCCTCGCCGCGCTCAAGGCGATGATGAAAAAGTCGGGGGATGATTACCTCAATTTTTACCGCGAGTTCGGCAAGGTGCTCAAGGAAGGCATCGAGGTCGACCCGGGCAACAAGGACAAAATCAAGGAGCTACTGCTGTTCGAGAGCAGCAAGACGGAACCTGGAAAATACGTGTCCCTCAAGGAATACACCGAGCGAATGGTGCTGGATCAAAAGGAGATCTACTACATTACCGGCACCTCACGCGGCGCGGTCGAGAACTCGCCGCACCTCGAGGTTTTCAAGAAGAAGGAGATCGAGGTCTTGTTCATGATCGAGCCGGTGGATGAGTTTATCCTGTCCGGTTTCGGCGAGTACGACAAAAAGAGCCTCAAGTCCATCGCCCAAGGCGACATCGACCTCGGCACCGAGGAGGAAAAGAAAATCGCCGACGAACAGAAAAAGGAAGCCTCCGGCAAATACAAAAAACTCATCAAAAAAGTGCAGGACAGCCTCAAGGACGACGTGAAGGAGGTTCGCCTCTCCGACCGGTTGACCGATAGCGCCAGTTGCCTCGTCACCGACGACGGCGACATGAACCCGCAGATGGAACGCATCTTCGCCGCCATGAATCAGCCAGTGCCCGAGACCAAGCGCATCCTTGAGTTGAACCCCGAGCACCCGGTGATCGAGACGATGAACGACCTGTTCGCCGCCAACAAAAAAGACCCGAAGATCGCCGACTACTCCGAACTGCTCTACGACCAAGCGCTGCTGACCGAAGGCATCACCGTCAAAAACCCCGCAAGATTCGCCCAACTCATCTCCGACCTAATGGTCCAAGCCAAGTAACCCCGCTTGGCCTGTTACGGTTTCGGGAAGGTGCGCATACGGCTGTAGCGTTTGTAGCTTTCCCAAATGTTTCCTTGTCCAAGCGCTCGCGGGTCGCCTGTCTTTTTCAGGTAGGCGTCCATCTGATCCCGGTACGTTTGGGTGAGTTTGTAGTGAACTGGGTCGAGCGCAAGGTTGTTCAGACAGTCGGGGTCGCTGGTGATGTCGTATAATTCCTCGCCGGGGCGCTTGTCCACGGACCAGTGAAAGTATTTCGCTATCTCCGGTTGCTCCCGGTTCTCGATTAAAAATGTCAGGGACGGGCAGGCGTCGATGTCGTGGTAGCCGCCATGCATCGGGCCAAGCTTGCCGGGGGAATCGAACTTTTGCGGATCGCCGGCTGGCCAGCGATCCGGCTTGAAGTTGCGAATGTAAATGTACTGGTCGGAGCGCAGGCAGCGCTGCGGGTAGGTCATGTTGTTGTGGCGGGAGGAGGAGTGACGTTCGCGGCCGCTGAACACACGGGTTCGCAGCGGCTCCACCCGGCCGGATTTCCCCGACTCGAGCAGCGAAACCAGGCTCCGCCCGACCGGCGCCAGTGCCGCTTGGCCAAGCGCTGGATGCGTCACCCCACCCGCCTCGAGGATGGTCGCCGTGAGATCGACGAATCCCACCGGGTCGGTGACCTCGCGTCCGCCCTTGGCACGGCTTGGCCACATGATGGCCAGCGGGACGTGCACGCCAAACTCGAAGCAGTTGGCCTTGGCCCGGGGGAAGGCCATGCCGTTGTCCGACGTGACGATGACCAGCGTGTTATCGAGTTCGCCAAGTTCCTCGAGCTTGGCCAAGGCCCGGGCCAGGTGCGAGTCGAACCATTCGATCTCGGCGTAATAGTCGAGGATGTCGCTGCGGATTTCCGGTGTGTCCGGCAGGAAGGCCGGCACGTCGGCGTCCTCAAGTTTCCTGCCCTGCTTGAGGCCGATGCCTTTTTCAAAAGCCCGATGCGGCTCGTGACCGCCCAGCCAAAAACAGAACGGCTTGCCTTCGGGACGCTGCCTTAAAAAATCTTCAAAATTCGCAGCGTAGTCAGTGGAGGAAATGCCCTTGATGCGAGGGTTCTTTTTCCTGGAGGAAAAGACCGGCCCGGCCGGGTTCCGATTGAAGCCGCCATCCTTGTAATTGCCCGGCCCCCACCCTTTGCCGGTGTAACCGACCCAGTAGCCGGCCTGCTCGAGCAGGCCGGGAAAGGTCGCATACTTTGCGTCAAACTTGCTGGCGTGCGTGCCGGCGTGCTCGATCATCCAGTGGTAGCGGCCGGTCAACAGTGAGGCGCGGCTTGGGCTGCACCCCGGCGATCCGGCGATGCAGGTGCGGAACAACACGCCTCCCCTAGCCACACGATCGAAAGCCGGCGTTCGGATACCGCGGCAACCGTAGGCCGACGCGTGCGGGTACGATTGGTCATCCGAGATGGCGAAGAGGATGTTCGGCCGCTTGGCCAAGGGCTGCGCTTGAGGCACAAAAAAGCCCGCGACAAACACGCAGGCAACGATGATTCTTGGAACCCGTTTCATTTCAAAATCTTATTCAAGGCCGAGGACGTTTTCCATGTTGTAAAGGCCGGGCTCCCGGCAGCAGGCCCAGATGGCGGCACGCAGCGCGCCGTTGGCGAAGGTGTCGCGGCTGGCCGCCTTGTGCGTCAATTCGAGCCGCTCGCCGTTTCCGGCGTACACCACGGTGTGATCGCCAACCACATCGCCGCCGCGCAGCGAGTGCATGCCGATCTCGGAATCGGTTCTCTCACCGACGATGCCTTCGCGGCCGTGGCGCAGTTCCTTTTCGAGCGACACCTTGCGCACCTCGGCCAAAATTTCGGCTAGCGTGGCGGCGGTGCCGCTTGGCGCGTCCCGCTTGAGGCGGTGGTGCATCTCGATGACTTCGAGGTCGAAGTCGGTGCCCAGCACCTCGGTCGCCTTGCGAGTCAACCAAAACAGGGTGTTCACCCCGGTGGAGAAATTGGACGCCCACACGACGGGAATCTCCGATTGAAGTTTCAGCACCGCCGCCCTGTCATCGGCGGAATGGCCGGTCGTGCCGATCACCAGCGCTTTTTTGTGCTGGGCGCAAAGCTCAGCCGTCGGGCGGGTGACTTCGTGAAAACTGAAGTCGATCACCACATCCGCCTGCTCGATCACCCCGGCCAAGTCGTCGCCAACATCGACTCCGGCGACGATCTCGATGTCGGGATTGGCCTCGCCGCAGCGGAGCAGCGTCTCGCCCATCCGCCCCTTGGCCCCATTGATGATTACCTTGGTCATGGTGGTTATTTTTTAAGCACACCGCAAGCCTTGAGCGTCCTGGCCAATTGAGCACGGTTGGCCGCCGACATCTTGCAGAGCGGTAGGCGGTATTCCTCCGCGCACCTGCCCAGCATGGCGAGGGCGGCTTTCGTCGGCACTGGGTTGGTCTCGATGAACAAGTCCTTGAACATCGGGTAATATTTTTGATGCAGCCTGAGGGCGGCGTCGGCATTGCCGGCGGTGAAGGCGTTGACCATCCTCGTGATCTGCCTCGGGATGATGTTCGAGGCGACACTGATGACGCCCTCTGCGCCGACGGCCATGAACGGCAACGTCAGCGCGTCGTCGCCGCTCAGGATAGTGAACCGTTGGCCAAGCGCGGCGCGAAGCTGGCTCACCCGGTCGGCGTCGCCTCCGGCCTCCTTGATGCCGACGATGTTTTTGCACGCCTTGGCCAAGCGCTGGACGGTCGGCACCTCGATGGCGATGTTGCAGCGGCCCGGGATGCTGTAGAGGATGATCGGCAGGCTGGTTGCTCGGGCGATTTTTTTGAAATGCTGGAACAGGCCTTCCTGCGACGGCTTGTTGTAATAGGGAGCAACCTGCAGCGAGCCGTCGGCACCGACGGACTCGGCGGCTTGGGTCAACCCGATCGCCTCGGCGGTGGCGTTGGCGCCGGTGCCGGCCAAGACCTTCACCCTGCCCTTGGCCGCCTGCACAGCAAGCTCGATGACACGGACGTGCTCGTCGAAACGAAGCGAGGGCGACTCTCCGGTGGTTCCGACGGGGACGACCCCATCGACCCCCCCACGAATCTGATCTTGAATGAGTTTTTGAAAAGCCTGTTCGTCAACGCGCCCCTTCCGGAACGGCGTGACAACGGCGGTGTAAGTTCCTGTGAACATCGTCAAAATGCGCGGTGAGAGTCGGGGGAAACGCGCCGTTTGACCAGCAAGATTTTGGCGGTGTCAGGGATTGAGCGCCTTGGGCATCAAGTCAACCTCCTTGGCCTTGGCGGCCTGGCCGTAGGCGGCGTCGCAATTGGGGCAAGCGGGGCTGCCGAACTCATCGTACTTCGGGAAGAGGTGGAGGATGAAAATGGAACCGCACTTTTCGCACTCATTGGTCGGGTGAGCCGGGCCTTTGTTGCAGTGGACGCAGTACAGCACGGAGTCGCTCATCGCGCCGGGATACTGGCGCCAGTTGGCCTGATACACACTGAAGTGGTCGATTTTTTTGCAGGATAAACAATAGTAACCAAGGTCAACCGCAGCCTGTGTCATGTTGGCTTTCCACGACCAGGCAAGCAGCGCCACTGCTGCCACAGCTGCAGCAACAATCCCGGCATTTTTTAACAATCCAGAATTGTTCCCACTCATATTTTGGCAGGAACAAGTTTCCCCTTGGCCTGCATTTCACCCAAGTCGGACTGGTAAATGTAGTACTGGCGGCCGCCGGTGTTCCAACTGTGCACGAAGTACATCTGCTGGAATCGATACCAGTTCACTGACCCGTCGGCATTGCCCTGGTTGCCACCCGTGGGCAGGCCCTTGTTATTCTTGTGAGCAGGGTAACCGCCGTAGGCCGTGGGGCGCCCGCCGCCCCAGCGCCCGTCAATTCTCCCAATCAAGTCGGCAACCAAAACCATCTCAGGGCTGTCCTGCCCCGAACTGTGGGGACTGCGCGCCTTGAAACGTCCTTTCGAATTTTGCCAATGCGACGCCCCCCCAAAATGCTGGAAGCCCAGAATCATTTGCGGATATTGCTTCTCCCACGCCGGAAACAAGGGATTCGTTGTATAACCCTGCTTTGCCATTGACCCAAAATCACCGGAGAACCTCAACGCCGGGCAGCCGAACGATTTGCTCAATTTATATCCCTTGAGCGTGTAAGGGTCTTTGCTCTCCTTGTAGCCCTTGGGCTGCTTCGCCGCCATGTTGTATTGGGTCAGGAGCGTCACCTCATTCCAGTTCAAACATTTTTGGACGATGTTGTTGTTGAACCAAGCCGATTTCGGCGCGCAATTGCGGCCCTTCAAATAAATCCCCTCGTTGTCGTCGCGGTACAGGGACAGCGCGATGATCGTCTGCTTCATGTTGTTGGAGCATACCGCCTTGAGCGCGGCGTTCTTTGCCTGAGCCAAAGCCGGCAACAGCATCGCTGCCAAAATGGCGATAATGGCAATGACCACCAGCAACTCGATAAGAGTGAATCCACTTTGTTGTCTTTTTGTTTTCATTGATAATTAGACTTGCGCGAAGCGCAGCCTACCGCTTGGCCAAGCGCGGCGCAACCCCCAAAACTCAATTGTCATAACTCCATGAAAATGTCCTCTTTTGGACTCGATTAAAATGTCCTCATGGCAGGGGGCGGCGGTGGCCGCCCTTTGCTGGCATGGAGACATTAACAATGAGTCAAAAGGAAAGGAATCGAATCCCGGTTATGAAGTCGATTAGTAAGGGTGAGATAAAACTGGTGGAAGCGGCTAAGGTGC
>CAUZVJ010000017.1:0-16538 GCA_963583225.1 Verrucomicrobiia bacterium | reverse complement strand
AGGAAGATATCGGCGAGCAAAACGACCTGGCACGAGTCCGGCCGAAGAAGGCAGCGAAGTTACTGGCAAAACTGCGTGAGTGGCGAAAAGATGTGGACGCAAGGATGCTGCGCCCCAAGAATAATTAACCATGAGAAAACGACTTCTGACGATTACAGTGCTGGCGCTTGGCTTGGCTGCCCAAGCGGAGCAGCGGCCGAATATTTTGTTCATTTTTCTCGACGACTTCGGCTGGCGGGACACCGGCTACATGGGGTCGGATTTTTACGAGACGCCGAACATTGACCGCTTGGCCAAGGGCGGGATGGTTTTCACCAACGCCTATTCCTGCTCGGCCAACTGTGCGCCGGCCCGGGCCTGTTTATTGTCGGGGCAATACACGCCGCGCCACGAGATTTTCAACGTCGGCACAACGCCCCGGGGCTCGGCCAAGCATCGCCGGCTGGAGCACATCGCCGGGACGAAGACGCTCCGGCCGGACATCATCACGTGGGCGGAGTCGCTGCAGCAGGCCGGCTATCGCACCGGCATGTTTGGCAAGTGGCACCTCGGCACAACGCCGGGGGAGCAGGGATTCGATGTTGAGGTGGAGCACACCAAGCTGCCCGGTTTCCGGAGTCACTTTGGGCCGAACGGCCAATACCTCGCCGACGTGCTCACCGACAGGACGATCAAGTTCATCGAAGGCAGCAAAGGGAAACCGTGGTGCGCGTACCTGGCGCATTACGCCGTGCACACGCCGATTCAGGCCAAGCGGAAGATCATCACCAAGTACGAGGCCAAGCGCCCGGGCAAGTTGCACAAGCACGCGACGATGGCGGCGATGATCCAGTCGGTGGACGAGGGAGTCGGCAAAATCATTGCCAAGCTCGATCAACTTGGGCAGCGCGACAACACGGTGATTTTCTTTTTCTCCGACAACGGCGGCTACGGGCCGGCGACCGACATGGCGCCGCTCTGGGGCTATAAGGGCAACTACTACGAAGGCGGCATCCGGGTGCCGTTCTTCGTGAACTGGCCAGGCACGGTGAAGGCGGGGCAGTCCACCGCCGAGCCGATCATCGGCGTCGATATTTACCCGACGTTCCTTGACTTGGCCAAGGCCAAGCGCCCGGATCAGCCGATGGACGGACGCAGTATCCTGCCGGTGATTAAGGGCGAGGCGAAGCGCGTCGGGCCGAGGCCGTTGTTTTGGCATTTCCCGGCGTACCTCCAGGCGTACAAGGTGATCAGCGAGCAGCGTGACCCGTTGTTCCGCACGCGTCCGTGCAGCGCCGTGCGCCTGGGCGACTGGAAACTCCACGAGTATTTCGAGGACGGCGCTCTCGAACTGTACAACCTGAAAGACGACATCGGTGAACGGCGAAACTTGGCCAAGGCAAACCCGGAGAAAGTGAAGGAGCTGCACAAGTTACTCGTTGATTGGCGAAAAGAAACCGGCGCGCCAGTGCCAAGGAAAGCCAATCCGGACTTTGATGCCGCTGCCGAGGCCAGGGCGATCCGCAAGGCCTTGGCCAAGCGGGGTGGGTGATTGGTCGTGTTTAATTGCAGCTACCGGCCCTCAGAGCGTTCGCGTTTGCCGTCGCGCGGTTTGCCGCTGGAGCGCCAGCGCTTGCTTGGGGCGTGCGCCTCGGTGAACTTCAGGTCGAAGCTCGAGACGATTTCCGGGTAGCGCTTGGCCAGGTCGTTTTTCTCGGCGATGTCCTCTGACAAGTCGTAAAGCTCGATGGGGCCGGTGATCATCGGGCGCCGGACGGCTTTCCATTTACCGGCGCGCAACGCCTGCTTGGAGCCTTGCTCGTAGAATTCCCAGTAGAGGTAGTCGTGCTTTTTCTGTTGGTCATTCTTGCCGAGCAGTGTGGACAGAAAACTGATGCCATCGGTGGGCATGTCCAGTTTCACGCCGGCAATCTCGGCGGCAGTGGCCATGAAATCGACTGCGCCAGCCATGAGTGGGGTTGTGGTGCCGGCCTTCACGTGGCCGGGCCACTGGACGATCATCGGCACGCGGATGCCGCCGTCGTACATGGCGCGCTTGATGCCGGTCACCGGGCCGTTGGCATCGAAGAAGCCGACGTTGTTTCCGCCCTCGCTGTGCGGGCCGTTGTCGGACGTGAAAAAGATAATCGTGTTTTCGTCCAGCCCGTGCGCCTCGAGTCGCCTGACAACCTGCCCCACCATTTGGTCGAGGTACGAAATCATCGCGGCCTGTCCCTTGTTTTGTTTCGTCCATTTTTTGTCTTTGTAAATGCCGTGATCCGGCACGGCCGTGCCGTCGCCGGTTTTGCGGAGGGCCTCGTTGTTGGCGTGCGGTAGCGTGTAGGCGAGGTACAGGAAAAAACGCTCGTCCTTGTGCGCGTCGATGAAACCTAGCGTCTCCTCCATCATCAACGCCGGGCTGTAATCGATCTTCTTGCTGGCCACACCCTGACCCCATTGACCCTCGTCGGGGACGATGTTGCGCAGCTTGACGCGCTTTTCGTTCTTCACGAGGAACGTCGGGTAGTAAAGATGCGCGTGATGCTGGTCGAGGTAGCCGTAAAAAAAGTCGAACCCCTGCCGGGTCGGCAGGCCGGTCGTCCCCTCGTGGCCAAGGCCCCACTTGCCGACCTGTCCGGTCGCATAGTCGGCGCGCTTGAGCACCTCCGCCACGGTCACGTCTTCCGGTCGAAGGTTGTCCTTGCCGTTGCCGCGGATGAAGCAATGGCCGGTGTGCAGGCCGGTCATCAGCACGCACCGCGACGGGGCGCAAACGGTCGAGCCGGCATAAAAATCGGTGAACCGCATGCCGCGCTTGGCCAAGCGGTCAATGTGCGGCGTCTGGATGAGCTTTTGTCCGTAGCAACCCAGGTCGCCATAACCAAGATCGTCGGCCATGATGTAAACAATGTTGGGCCGGTCGCCGCTTGGCTTGGCTGCCTCAACGGAAACAAACGGGCTGCATGAGATTACCGAAAGGATAAGGGCTAGTTTTTTCATGATTCTGTTTTTGAGGCTGGTCAAAAGTTTCAGGGGCGGGTTTTGGGTTGGTTGCGGATTTGCTCGAGCTTGGCTTGGAGAGATTTCACGATATCCGGTTTTTCCAGATACAGGTTGTGGGTTTCTGCTAGGTCGTTGCCGAGATGATAGAGTTGACCCCGGGGGCCGCCGGGCGTGGGCTTGATGTGGGCCGGTTTCGAAAAACCGCCGGAGCCGAGACCGGTGATCAGCTTCCAGTGCCCCGAGCGGATCGACATCATACCGCGCCGGGCGGGGATCACGAGCGGCCCTCGAATCGCCTTGGCCTCGGGTTGTTTGCCCAGTAGCACAGGGAGAATGTCGAAGCTGTCCGGCCCGGCGTCCGGCGGTAACTCAGCATCCACGACCGCGGCGAATGTCGCCAGCATATCTGTAAAACAGATCGTCTGCCCGCTGACCGATCCGGCTTGAATCCTTCCGGGCCAGCGCGCGATGAACGGCATGCGATGGCCGCCTTCCCACGCGTCGGCCTTCATGCCGCGCAGATCACCGACGGAGTCGTGGCCAAGCCGCTGCACGTCGGTGTCGTACCAGACGGGGCCGTTGTCGGAGCAGAAAAACAGGAGTGTGTTTTTGCTCATCCCGGCCTTGTCGAGTGCCTCGAGCACGCGCCCGATCATGGCATCTACCATCACCAAGAAATCGCCGAACATGCCGGCCTTGCTGCTACCGTGAAACTTGGGCGACGGCAGCCAAGGCGTGTGCGGTGCCGGGTACGCGAGATACAACATCAGCGACTTCTTGGTTTTGGACTTGGCGTGACCCTCGATGACGGTGATCGCCTCATCGGTGAAACGAGGCAGTACGTCCTTCAACTGCAGGCCCGGCGCAATCCCGCCTGCCCGCCAGAAGGCACCCTGGATGGGTGACCAGTCTTTGCTGTTGTTGGCTTTGATGTGGTCGGTTGGTGGCGCGACGGCGCGGTTGCCCTGGATGTAAAAATAGGGCGGAATATCGGTCGAGGCGCGAATGCCAAAGTACGAGTCGAAACCGCGATCCACCGGGCCGCCGGGCAGCGGTTTGTCGTAGCCGTTTTCCTGAAAGCCAAGATGCCACTTGCCGACCATCGCCGTCCGGTAACCGTTCGACTGCAACAACGAAGCGATCGTCATCTGTCCTTCCCGGATCACAGGTTGCTCCCGCCATAGCGAAACATCTGTTCGAAACGGGTGTTGCCCAGTCAGTAACCCGTATCGCGATGGGTGGCACAGCGCCCCAGGCGAATGGGCGTCGGTGAATCGCATTCCGGCGTTGGCCAGTGAGTCGATGTTCGGCGTGGGGATTTTTGACTTTGGATTGTAACACCCCGCGTCGCCGTAGCCCATGTCATCGACCATGATGTAAACGATGTTCGGTTTCTCCTGGGCGGCCTGCAGCGAGTCCGGTAGCGTTATGATCAAGATCAACGACAATAGAATGGTTATTTTCCTGAAATAAAACATTTGTTTGTGTGTGGTTTAAATTCTGTTGAAATTTTCTGTCGATACATCCACCAACAAATCAGCCAGAAACACAGGGCTGTGAGTTTGGCATAAAAAATGGTTTGTTCAATGTTCCGCCGAGCAGAAAAAGTTCGTCGCCGAGATGTGTCTTGAGCGTCCTGGCCAAGCCGAAGCCGAAGAAGGCCAGCGTGATCATGATCAACCCGCAGTACGCGTCGAGCGAGAGCAGTCGCTGGGGCGTTGAGGTTGCTTCGCTGGTCGCAGTCTTTTTAGGTATGCTGTCGCTTGGCATGTCTGGGGTATTTAGCCGGTTGACACCGTGGAAATCAACCACTCTCTAACTGCCGCATGAGGCATGGTGCGCTTGGTTAAATGACAAACTCCTGTGCCACACCCCGCAAGTCCATCTCGAATTCGATTTCCATAATTGGCGGCCGACTGTGATGCCACGTCACCCCCATCATTGCCGCAGATCCCATTCTCGGAATCAGGATTTCATTCAAAATTGTTTTTAGCGGGTGTACTGTGTAAACATTTGTGGTCGTCACTTGGTTCCAGTTGACACCAAGACCGTTCAGACGGTTCTCCATGATGTCCATGACGCAGTTTGCTTTTTCTGTCATCGCCGCTGAACAGGTATCACTTCGGCGCACAATATTCTCCGGTAGAAGTTCGCCACGGACTTCGCCACCCCCAGCGATGACAAAAGTCTGATCTTCGCTATTTGCTGAAGGGGCTACGAACGAGAAACCGTGCAGGCACACTGTCTCCGGCCCGTGTGGAGACGGCGCCACATTTGTCCGTGCCACGGGGTTATGCCCATCGATCATCAACCCCCAGTTCTCCAGCAGTTCACGGTAACCTTTGTTGAACTCAAAAAATCCATCCATGCTGAAAGCCTCGGGTGAACGCAACTCCACGCCGCACAGTCCATCACAAGTCAGTCCGAGTTTTTCCAAATAAGCCTTTGCCTGGTCAAGTCCATCCCGCCACGGCAGCAATTCTTTCAGGGTGACGTGCACCACCTCATAGCCGGTTTTTGCCAGCACACCGCAGCTATACGGTTCAATGCCTTCAAGGAAGAGATATCCACCCAGTTTGTTTTCAATCACGGCGCGAGATTTTGTGGGCAATTCTACTTGGAAGCCAGCTTGCAGTTGGGACACCTATTTTTCTGGGTGCCCTTCGTTTCGCCACCAGCGTAACTCGTAACTGCCGTGTTCAGCGCAGGCTGCAATATCCAATTTTCCATCGCCGTTTAGGTCGGCAATGATGACCTGATTTGCGCTTCGCCAGTTGTTCTTTAACAAGTGCTGCGTCCACTTTTCGGCGGCGTTGCCGGGGTTTTCAAACCAGACAACCCGGCCAGGGTTTCGCCAGGACGTTGCGGCGACATCGATATCGCCGTCTCCATCCAGGTCTCCCGCAACTGCTTCAAATGCATCATCGAACTGCGGTTGGATGATGTGTTTTTTCCACGGACCGGTTGCGGGCGTGCCGTCGTTTTCGTACCAGACAATCTGGTTGTCTTCCCGCTTGCGAGAAGCGTGGGATTCATCGGAATCCGGTTTGAAATAAAACCCCAGCGCCATCACCACATCGATGTCGCCGTCGCCGTCCATGTCTGCCGGATTGCCGTGTGCCGGAAAGCGTGACTCATTGTCGATAAAATGCTTCTGCCATGTGACGGAACCTGCTCGAGTCCGGTTCTCGTACCACACAACCGCATCTGCCCGTCGCACGGTGCCAAGCAGATCAGCATCGCCGTCGCCGTCGAAATCCGCCGCTCTCATCGTGCGCGTTTCTGGAGTATCCTTTTCGATCATATGCTTCTTCCACGGGCCGTCTGCCGGGGTACCGTCGTTCTCGAACCAGGCGAATTGATTGCCGAGTATCCAACTGGACGCCGCTACGTCCAGGCGGCCATCCCGATTGAAGTCCGCCAGCCCGACGTCATAAGCGCCAGGTAGCTTCGTGGTGATCACATGCCGTTTCCAAAGCTTTCCTTCGGTGGGTTTCCCGCTGTTCTCAAACCAGAGAAGGTGACCCCGGAGGTTCTTCACGATCACCACATCCAGATCACCATCACCATCCACGTCGCCGATCATGTGTCGTTCCAATCGCTCCGGGTCATTCTTTTGGATGAGATGCCGCTTGAAGTTCCCCTGGCTGTCGTTCTCGAAAAGGTACAGCTTGTTGTGTGGTTGATAGTCGGCGCTGGTCAGATCAAGATCGCCGTCCTTGTCGATGTCTGCTGCTGCGATTCCGTACGGGTAGGCGTATTTGTCTGCGATTAAATGCTCTGAAAAATGAATTGCTGCCGAGGCGCGTTCGAGGGTTACGCCTGCAGTTTCATCATCACTCTTTTGAATTGCTGCAGCCTGCGCCCATTGTTTGTGCTGCGCGAATATCCACTTGGCCAAGTTCTCTTTTATAGACAGTGAGGCATCCTTGTTTTGAACGAGCAGTGGAAGGTCTTTGCCAACCACAATTTGCCGAGCCAAGTGAAAACGCTCTCGTTCGTTTTCGGTGGCAAGATCGGCAAGAGGAGGGAGGAGAGAAATGACATCCCATTCCCGATGGCCAAAATGAAAGCTCCAGTTCAACACCCATTCATAACTGCGGATGTACTGCTCGGTTGAACGGCTGGTCGCCGTCGCAGATACCGCCACGATGACCAAATGCGGAGCCATCCCGCGAATCCGCTTGGCCCATTCGCTAAACTCGTTAACCGTTTTGCCTCCGCTTGGCCAAGTGGTAACCTGAAATTGAGCCTTGGGAAAAAGCTCCTTCATCACATCCGGCACAAGATTATCGAATGGCGGCATCGCAACCAACTTGGCCGGATTTCCAGTCTGGAGTTGATTGAATATTTTATGCAGTGCATCGGGGGTTGCCTCGACATTGCCGAGGTGAACATCCTTTCCGGAGATCGCTCGCGTTATCAACTCGGCGAACCGTTTGTGTCCATTCAAGTTGGGGTGAATGGTGTCGCTCATCAACAGCATCCATGCCGTTTCATCTTTCTGACGAAGCGTTTGCCACGTTTCAAAACAGTCGACAACAGTTAGGTTGAGTTCGCTGCCCACTTGCTTGACGCGTTGCGAGAATTCTTTCAGGCGGGCGTTCGGGCGTGACTTGTTTTTGTAAACCGAGTTCGGGGTGCAAAGAACGACGACGGAGCCTGCGTCGAGGCAGCGTTGGGCAATCAGTTTTGTATTCTTCTGGAATACCTGCGGCTTAACCCGAGTGACATCGTTCATGCCAAACATGACGACAACAAGATCCGGTTTGAGTGCGACGACATCCTTTTCTATTCGAGCGAGGGCATTCACCGTAGTGTGCCCGCTGATCCCGGCGTTGATCATTTCAACGCTCGCTTTTGGATATGCCTTGCCAAGTGCAATGCCAAGCATGTCGCACCACGCGCGTTGACTGCCTGTGTGATAATAAACTCCTGTAATGCTGTCCCCGAAACAGACAATGCGAACCGGTTTTCCGGATTCAAGCCGGCCGGTAACATTGGTAATTGAGGGTGCGTTTTCTTCCTCTCCAAGTGCTGCAGATGGCCGAAAGAAGACCGCACAGACCAAGCTTACAAACAGAAAGGCAGCCGTTGCTGCATTACTTGAATTCATCCCTTTCGATTCGGTGGGCAACGCCATTATTTCCGACGGTTGCGTACCGGGATAAACTTTTGGGCACGCTCGCCATAAATGTCGCCGATGTAAATGTTTCCCTTCGAGTCCTGCGCGATGCAATGCACACCCACTGCTTCGCCGGGTTTGAGGCGGGACACATCAGGATTGTCTTTATTTTCCCCGATATCGCCCAGCGGGATGGTCCATAGTTGCTGCACACGGCCCTTGGTGGAAAAACGCATGAAAAGCTGATCCTTGTATTCCGGATACTTCTCGTGGCGCTTCCACCAATGTGGCGATGAACCGCAAACCCACAACTCGTCACGGTCTGTGACTGAGAGTCCCCAAGGCATCAACAACCCGCTCCACTCGTCGAGGAATTTGCCTTGTTGGTTGAAAACCATAATGCGACCACTGTTCCTGTCTGCCACGTATAGTTTGCCGGTGGAGTCCACCGCGATGGCGTGCGGCAGAATAAACTGGCCGGGCTTGGAGCCGAACTCGCCCCACGCCTTGATGAATTTACCCTCCTTGCTGTAGTGCACGATGCGCCGGTTGCCGTAGCCGTCGGTGATGAAAATGTCGCCCGATTTTGTGATGGCCATGTCGGTGGGGCGGTAGAAGTGAGTCTCGTCCTCGCCGCTTTCACCGCGCTTCCCGAGCGTCATCAGCAGTTTGCCCTCCGGGGTGTACTTCTGCACGATGTGCAATCCGAAATCAGCCAGCCAAATGTTCCCCGTTGAATCGATCCGCAGATGGTGTGGATTCGAGAAATCGCCTTTGCCCCAGGAGCGCACAAACTTGCCTTCTGCCGTGTAGACCTGAACCGGGTCGGGGCCTTTTTTGAAAAACCAAACTTGATCTTTGTCGTCCACCGCCAAGCCGGAAACCCAGCCTTTCCGGCTAATATGCTCCGGGTAGCTTGGCCAAGTGGGATCGATGTCGTACTCGACGATTACGGGGTTCTCGGCAAACCCCGGATGATCTGCATGCATCGACGGTGGTGTGAGCACGCTGAGGGCAAGAAGCGCGGTGATAGTGAAGAGGGATCGGAGATCAACTTGGGCTTTGTTTTTGAGCATGGTGCGTAATCGTTTTTCAATGAACATCTGTGAACGGGGAAAATCGTCCCACATCGGCTTGGCTTGGGCAATTCAAACTTTTTTTCGCTGTGTCTTTACGCTTGGCCAAGCACGTGTAGATTGCGACTCTCGCGGCCAAGTTGTAATGAGTAAGTTGTACCTTTGTGACCCCGAGTCGGGAAAATTCTATGTGATGTCTCTGCGGTTTATCCGCAAAACTGCCGCACTTGTTTTGCTGAGTCTTGCCGCTACGGTTGCAGGCCAAGCTGCAGACCGTGTGAATCTGAACAAGGCAGTAGTCGTTGCGATCGGCGAGGGTATCGTTGTCAGGTCGGCGCAACGCATGCTCGCGGAGGAGATAGCCAAGCGCACTGGCATCGATTTACCCCAACGCGCAGAGCTTGGCGATGAGACACTCCCCGTAATTCTGCTTTGCCAAGCGGGCAACTCGCCCGAAAGCCTTCGCGGTTTTATCAAGGCGATGGATGTGCCGGAGAAAGCCGACGGGTTTGCCATAGCTGTTCGCAGCGCAAACAAAACTCCGGTGGTTGTCTTGGCTGGAAAGGATGAACGCGGGGTGCTCTTTGCCGCGGGGCGATTATTGCTGAAACTTAAGATGACCGACGGCCAACTCGAGTTGCCCGCAGATTACCGGGTTGCCACGGCACCGCATCACCCGCATCGCGGACATCAAATCAGTTTTCGCGCCTTGGCTCATTGCTACGATGCGTGGACTCCGGGCAACTATGAGCAATACATGAGGGAGATGTCCGTGTTTGGGGCGAACGCATTTGAAACCACTTCGTTCGGCGACCCGGACAATCGGGACGGTCCGCACGCCAAGGTGACTAACGGGGAAATGGCCGCAGCTTGGTCGGCAATTTGCGACGACTACGGCTTCGATTTTTGGCTGTTCACGGAGGCGGTGGGAGGGCAGGGGAAGAGTGACGAGCAGGTTTTGGCTGCCATCAAGAGCCGACTGAACACACTCCGAGCCATTCCTCACCTCGACCATCTCTATCTAACCGGCGGCGACGGAGGTACGGCACATCGGCGTCCTGACCTCATGATCGAGTGGACCGGGCGCTTGGCCAAGGAGGCTCGGGAGATGCATCCCGGCTTGGGCATTTGGGTTTCCAACCAGGGCTTTGGCCCCGAACTCAACAATTGGTTCTTCGACTATCTCCAGCGGGAACAACCCGACTGGATCACGGGCATCGTGTATGGCGCTTGGTCGCGCATTTTGCCGGACGAACAACGCGCACGAGTTCCGGCGCAATACCCCATCCGTCGCCACCCCGACATTGGCCACTGTGTGCGCGCCCAATACCCGGTGCCGGGTTGGGATCGAGCCTTGGCACAAACGCTTGGCCGCGAACCCTTCGCTCCCCGGCCTAGAGGCCAAGCCCGAATTCACAATTTGTTCCATCAATATGCCGACGGCTTCGTGACTTACTCCGACGGCGTGGGAGATGACGTGAACAAGGTTGTGTGGACTGCGCTTGGCTGGGATCCGAGTCGCAACGTTGAAGGCATCATGCTCGATTACGCCCGCTTTTTTTTCGGCTGGGACATCGGCGAAACGGTTCGCGATGGCCTGTTTATGCTTGAGGAAAACTTCGCCGGCTCATTGGCCGAAAACACCGGCGTCGAGAAGACGTTCAAACTTTGGAGAACACTCGAGGATAACGCCGACGAAGCTCTGTTGGCGAACTGGCGTTTTCAGGAATGCCTCTTGCGCGCCTACTTCGACCACTACACGCGGTTGCGTCTTCTCAAGGCTAACGCAATCGAAAAGCGAGCCTGTGCTGTTCTGCGAACAGCCCCGAAGTTGGGCGCCGAAAAAGCCATCGCAAAAGCACGCGCAATTTTGGCCGAACCGGATCAGGACAAATCCACCGACAAACTAAGAGAACGAATCGTGGCATTGGGGGCGGAACTCTTCGAGAGTATCGGCGCGCAGTTGGACGTGGAAAACTACAAGGCCGCCGGCCCCGAACGGGGTGCCGTGCTGGATTTTCTGGACACGCCGCTCAACAACCGACTTTGCTTAGGGCATGAATTTAACGCCATACTTGACGGTCGATTGTCGGCCTCCACACCGGAGAAATCCGTCAACGGTGATGTGCGCTTGGCCCGCTTGGCCCGCATCGCTGACTGGGAAGACCCCGGCCCCGGCGGCTTTTACGACGACTTGGGTTGTGCGTGGAAACAACCGCACTTGGCCAAGCCCAAACCCCTTTGGGACGACCCCGCCGGCATCACCGCGCCCCGCGAAGATCACGCCTTCGATCTAAACAGCCCCAGCCGCCTTTTGTGGCTCGATGTGAGCGAGGCCTTGTACGAGACACCGCTGACTCTCCGGTACGACGACCTCGATCCCAAGGCATCCTATCGTGTGCGTGTCACTTATCTTGGCCGCTACAGCGCGACCATTCGCCTCGTGGCCAACCGCGCATACGAGATTCACGGAGCCTACGGGCACACTCTAAATGGCGTTCGCTACATGAGTAACTACAGCGACAGCGCAGCCGTGATCTCCCCGGCAACGAACGCGCTTCCGCTCGAAGTAATCCCACTCGAATTCGTCATCCCCCGCGAAGCCACGCAAAACGGCACGCTCGAACTCACTTGGCAGCGGATCACCGGCCGCGGAATACAAGTGGCAGAAGTTTGGCTCATCAAGCAGTGAGGCCAGCGCGCTTGGCCAAGTTTTTCTTCATCGTTTTTTATTACGCGTCAGCGGGCGAACGATTTGGACGTAGCCGGCGCAGCAGGTGAGCGGCACGGCCAAGCGAACGCTAACACTTGGGCTTATGGGGCGATCCAAGCGAGCACTTGGCGGTCTTTGAGTAATCGGCTCCGCAGTTTGTTGTAATCGATCTCCTGCACGGCGCTCTTTGCTTCGATAGACTGGACGGCAGCGGTTGCTGCTGATTGGCCAAGCACCATGAAAACAGGTTCCATGCGGATTGAGCCAAAGGCCATGTGGGATGCGCTGAGGCAGACCGGGACAAGCAGGTTTTTGCATTGAGCTTTCCGGGGAACGATTGCCCCGTAGTCGATCGCGTAGGGCGGGAAGCCTCCAATCTCGACGTCACCCTCGTTTTGCACATGGCCCCGTTTGTCGATGTAACGCTGCACATGGTGTGAATCCATCGTGTAGGCAGCCAGTCCGACGGGTCGCTTGGCAACGACTTTGCCCTGGCAGTTGTGTTGCGTCATCACGTAGTTGCCGATCATCCGGCGGGCTTCGCGGATGTAGAGTTGCTGTTGCCACCCGTCTTCGCGTTCAAATTCATCCCGGCAGGTTCCCCAGCGTGAAATTTCTTTCCGGATGCTTGCAGGAACTCGCGGGTGGTTGGCCAGCGTCCACATGAGTCCCTGCTGATAAGTCCGATGGCGCCGGATGATTTCCCGGCGCTGGGAGTAGCTTGCTTCCGGGTAGTCGTAGTTTAGGCCGATGTAGTCGGTCGAAAAACCGCGCTTGTTGTTGATATCGGTTTTTCGGTTGGGCATGGCGGAGTTGATCCACGGGATGTTCGTTTCCCCGGCTTCGAAGTTGCGGAGCAATAATTCGTACTGTAACGGGTCGTAGCGGGACGGTTTGGTGAAGGGAATTCGGTTCCCGGGATGGTCCGTCAGGCACATGCGGAAACAGTAAGCCTGCACGCGGGCGTCGCCCTGACCCTCCTTGCCCGGTCCGGACGGGTTGATGCCTGGGAGCAGTCCGCTGTCTTTTTTGCCGGGCGTCACGTACGGGTCGATGCCGGGCTTGAACTGGTGATAAATCGCGTTGGCCGTCTGGACGCCGCTGAGTGTCTCGCCGTAAACGGTGTTGTCTTCGCGGCCCACGGTGGCATCAACGCCTGATCCCGCCATGAGGTCTCCCTCGTAGGTGGCGTCGATGAAGACGCGGCCCCGGTAAGTATTCCCGGATTCCGTGACAAGAGCGGTGATTTGTCCTTCTCGCATTGTGACGCCTCTGATGCGTCGCTTGCCGGGCCCGATGGATGTCCTGTCGAGTTGTTCACCGTAATAGACCGGGATGTCATACTCCTGCACAAAGTCGTTCATGATCGCCAACGCTGCGGAAGGCTCGAAATCCCACATGGTTTTTCTGTTCTTGTCTGTGCGGTTCTGCTCATTTTTTCGTAAGCTTGGCTGGTTTGCCACTTCCAGTTTTTTGGCAGTTGGTAGTGACGGTGGACGCGCCGGTAGAACTCCCGAGCGATGCCCCCGATCGCCTTTTTATTGCCGATGTCTGTCGAGCCGAGTCCTCCGGTAGTCAGCCCACCGATTCGGTGCGTGGGTTCGATCACAGCCACCGAGCGCCCCATTCGTTTTACCTGCACAGCGGCGGCGATGCCGGCAGAGGTGCCGCCATAAATCACCACATCATACGGGCCGCTATCGTTGCCCCCAAGTGGCTCGACCAGAGTGACGGCAGCACACGTCAACGTGATAAGTGCCCTGATGCGGCCTGTAGTATAAACTAGCATAGAGCCTGCACTATTGCTGGCGTGCGATCACAGGTTTGGACTCGGTGAGCGGGGGAATTTTGCAACCAAGTGCGGCTCACGCCGGGGAAGTCCGTGTAATAAGCCGTCCCTTTTTGAGCGGTCGCCGATCGGAGGTTGGGCGCAAGAGTGGAAGCAACGACAACTGTTGCCAGAATGAAAATGAGTCGCATGCGCCAGAGTGTAATTAACACGGCACAGTGGTCAAGGATGCTCACGGTTGATCTCGTGCTTTGCATGAAGCGTCTGTTGCGGGTTCGGGTTGAAATCCGGTGGCACCCTGTTTAGGTTGGCGGTTCACGCGAGACTTGCCATGAAAATTAACACACTTTCCGCTGTCGTGCTCGTTGGCCTGTCGCTTGGCCAAGCGCATGTGTTTGCCGGCGACGAAGCCAAGCGGCGGCCCAACATTGTTTTCATTCTTGCCGATGACCTTGGCTGGCGCGATCTCAGCAATGAGGGCTCAACCTACTACGAAAGCCCGCACATCGACGGCATCGCCGCCAGCGGGATGAAGTTCACGCGCGGGTACGCGACGTGTCAGGTTTGCAGTCCGTCGCGCGCCAGTATTCTCACCGGAAAATATCCGCCGAAGCACGGCATCACGACTTGGATCGGCGACGCTTCGGGCAAGGCGTGGAGCGGGCGCGGACGGCACGACAGTCATCTGCCCGCAGCGTACGACCGGAACCTGCGCGCCTCGGAGATCACCCTCGCCGAGGTGCTGCGCGATAACGGTTACAAGACATTCTTCGCCGGGAAATGGCATCTCGGCAGCAAGGGATCGTGGCCGACGGATCACGGGTTCGACATTAATAAAGGCGGCTGGGACAAGGGCAGCCCGATCGGTGGCTACTTCTCGCCGTGGAAAAATCCGAACCTCGATTCCGGCCCCGCCGGCGAGTCGTTGCCGATCCGGCTTGGCCGCGAGACGGCGGCATTTATCGAGGCCAACCGCGACAGGCCGTTTCTCGCTTACCTGTCGTTTTACTCCGTGCACGGCCCGATCCAAACCACGCCCAAGCTGTGGCAGAAATACCGCGAAAAAGCCGAGGCCGCCGGCTTGGCCAGGGAGCGTTTTATTTTTGACCGGCGCCTCTCCGTTCGCCAAGTGCAGGACTGCCCGATCTACGGCGGGATGGTCGAGGCGATGGACGACGCGGTCGGCATCGTGCTGCAAAAACTCAACGCGCTTGGCCTGAGCGACAACACGATTGTTTGTTTCACCTCCGACAATGGCGGTGTCTCCTCCGGTGACGCTTACTCGACGAGCAACACGCCGTTGCGCGGCGGCAAAGGGCGGCAGTGGGAGGGCGGCATCCGCGAGCCGTTTTACATCAACGCGCCCGGCGTGACGAAGGCCGGCTCGACCAGCGCCGTGCCGGTCAACGGCATCGACTGGTACCCGACGCTGCTCGAGCTTGCCGGAATTCCCGTGCCGGAAAAACAGGACATCGACGGCGTCAGCATCGTGCCGTTGCTCAACGGCGGCGCGATCGCCGAGCGGCCGTTGTTTTGGCATTACCCGCACTACGGCAACCAAGGCGGCGAGCCGTCATCGATCATCACGCAGGACGACTGGAAGCTCATTTTTTATCACGAAGACGGTCGGGACGAACTGTATCACTTGGCCAACGACGCGGCCGAGCAACGCGACTTGGCCAAGCGGCATCCCCGCAAAGCTAGGGCGCTCCGGGCCAAGCTTGATGCTTGGCTTAAAGCCACCGGTGCCAAGCTCCCGGCTGCGGACCCGGCGTTCGACTTGGCCAAGCGCAACGCCCGCTGGGAGTCGTTAAAGACCAAGGGCAAAGCCGGCCTCGAAAAACGCCACGCCAGCTATCTTGCCCCCAGCTACAAGCCGAACAAAAACTGGTGGGGCAGCGCCCCGGTGGACTGACGGTCAGCGTTATTTATTCGTCAAACAATCAGTGTGCGTCGTGAAAATTCATCCAGGCTTCACCCTCATCCGGCCTTCGGCCACCTTCTCCCTGAGGGAGAAGGAATCAAGCCGAACGCGCTTGGCCAAGCTCCCTCTCCCAGCGGGAGAGGGGTGGGGAGAGGGAGAACACGGAAAATTATAATGGACACACGGCATACTGTAAAATCGGCGGATTAACAAAAATCCGATGAATTTAGCAAGGCACTTTGTTTTCATTTGCGCCGCGATTGTGCTGTGGGTTGGCTCAACAGCGCAGGCTGGTCTCACGCTAAAGAAAAACGACAGCATCGTGATCCTCGGCAACACGTTCGCCGAGAGGATGCATCTCTTCGGGTATTTCGAGACGTTCCTGCACAGTCGTTTCCCGGCTCACCGATTGCGTGTCCGGTACATGGCTTGGCCGGCGGAAGAAGTGGGCGAGCCGATTCGTCCGATGGGATTTCCCCGCTTGGTTGACGAGTTGCGCGAGAACCGCGCCGACATCGTGTTCATTTGCTACGGGATGAATGAATCATTTCGAGGCAGCGCAGCGGTGGGGCATTTTCATCACAAAATGGAAAGTTTTGTGCGGGAGTTGCGTGCCGGAAAATTTAACGGCAACTCACCGCCGCAAGTGGTGCTGGTGACTCCTGTTGCGCAGGAGGCCTCGTTGGCAACGGTGGATGTTTCGGCTCGGAACGGCGACTTGAAGGAATATTCGGAGGGGGTGCTCCAAGTTGCAAAGAAACTGGGCGTTCAGGCCGTGGATCTGTTTTCGGCAACGGCGCAGCGGGCAACAGAGCAGGGCGGCAGGTTGACCTTCAACGGGATTCATCTCACCGAGTCTGGTTATCAGATCGTGAGTCGGATGATGGCCGAACAACTTGGCCTGCTGGACGATTTGGCGGCGCCGCCGC
>CAUZVJ010000016.1:0-16572 GCA_963583225.1 Verrucomicrobiia bacterium | reverse complement strand
GCAGATCCAGTTCTCTGCACCGCAGAAGGCGACGTTCGATCTGCGGGTGCGTTCGCAGCAGACGGCCGGTGCGTTCCCGTACGAAAAGACACTGAGCCTGCTCGGCGTGAACGGCGCGGCGGGAGAGCTGGGCCTCGCGGGCCTGGCCACCAGCTCCGAGGTGCAACTGGACAGCGCCTCGGTGGACGGCCTCGCGCCGATCAACCTGGAGGATTTCCCGGCGGCGATGGCCCAGTCGGTGCAGGGCGAGTTTGCCGGGATGACCGTGCGCCGCGCGTACCGGTACTCGGGCCGTGCCGCGGGCCTGACGCTCACCGCCTCGGCGGTTCAGCCGGACATTCGCATAACGAGCAACCAGCGACTGTCGCTCGGGGAGGACCGGAGCGTGCTGCTGGTGAACCTCGCCGCTCGGATCACGCGCGCCGGTGTATTCAAGTTGAGCTTTGTGTTGCCGGAGGGACTCGAGGTCGAGTCGATCACCGGCAACGCGCTGAGCCACTGGACGGACATCGAGGACGGGGACGACACGGTCGTGACGCTGCATCTCAAGGGCAAGACCGAGGGCAACGCGCAGTTCCAGATCAACCTTGCCGGGGCCGGGCTCGAGAAGACCGAGAGCTGGCAGGTGCCGCGCGTGGCGATCCGCGAGGCGACCAAGGAGAACGGCCGGTTGTTCATCATTCCCGAGCAGGGCATCCGCGTGTACATGAAGGACCGCGAGGGCGTGTCGCAGCTCGATCCCAAGCAGGCCGGCATCCGCGACCGGGGCGTGCTGGCGTTCCGCCTGTTGCAGGGCGACTGGACGCTGTCGTTCGACGTTGAGCGGGTGGATCCGTGGATCCAGGCGGTGTTCCTGCAGGACGCCTCCATCCGGCAGGGCATGGTCAAGTACCGGGGCGTGCTGGAGTATCAAATCGAGAACACCAGCCTGAAGACACTACGCGTGGCGCTGCCGGATGCGGCACAGGGCGTAGCGTTCACCGGCAACCAGGTTTCGGACTTACCTGTCAAGGGTGACACCGTCGAGGATGGCCGCGCGGTGTGGGACGTGAAACTCGACCGGCGCATGATCGGCAAGTATCAGCTCACGGTGTCGTACCAGGTGCCACTGGCCGAGGACGCCGCCGAGTCACCAGTGGAGGTGCAGAGCCTGCAGGCGGTCGACGTGAACCTGCAGCGGGGCTTCATCAGCGTACGCACCGAGGGCCGCATACTGCTCACGCCCCGCCCGTCGCCGGATGGGCTGTACAGCGTCGAGTGGAGTCAAGTGCCGCGCTCACTCAAGGGCGCGCTCAACCTCGGGGAGACGCAATTGGTTTTCCGCTCGGTCAAGCCGGCCACGCTAAGCGTCGATGCACAAATCCAGGAGATCGCCTCCGTGGCGGACGCGCAGGTGATTGGCGGCGAGTTTCGCACCGAGCTTTCCGGCTCGGGCAACGCAGTGACGTACGTGCACCTGCGGTTGCGACAGGGCGACGAGCGCGAATTGCGCGTCACGCTTCCCAAGGACTCGAAGTTCTGGTCGGCGTTCATCGACGGCAAGGGTGTGCTGCCATGGGAGGACAACGGAGAGGTGGTGATACCGCTGGAGAAAAACCCGGGCGAGAACAGCGAATCAGTGGTCGAGTTTTACTATCAATCCCCCGTCGAGGACGGAGAGGACAAGATTCTCAGGTTAATCGGGCCGGTCATCAAGTTGCCGATGGAGAACCTGAAGTGGACGGTCTACGCGCCGGCTGGTTTGGAAATCGAGGTGGACGAGGACGACTCGACGGTGACGTATCACGAGGAAAAACCAGTCCTGCCTCAACAGGTTGCCAGCAGGAGTTTCGGCAAGCGCATTCAGGCCCCGCAAAGTGCCTCGAGACTGTACCTCGACAACGAGAAACAAATCCAGCAGCGCCAAACCCAGAAGGCGGAACAGATGCTGGAACTCGGCAACCAGTGGATCGCAGAGGGCGAACAGCGGCAGGCCCGCCGCGCGTTGGAGTCGGCCTACAAGCTGTCACAAAACGATGCCGCGTTCAACGAGGACGCCCGCGTGCAGTTGCAGAAGCTCAAGACACAACAGGCGATGATGGGCATCAATATACGCCGCAACAACTTCCTCATCAGCAACGGCGTGGTTTCGCAGCAGATCGAACAGCAACAGGCAGCGATCCCGTTGCAACAGGGTAAGGGCATGAACTACACCCAGGCGCAGGTCAAGCAGGTCATGGACCTGAATACCGTCGAGGACAACACCGCATTTCGCCGACTGGCCGAGCGCATCGTCCGCCAACAGGAGGCGATCGAGGCCGAGACGGGTGCCATCCAGCCGACGCTGCCGGGCGTTGGCCAGGTGCTGAACTTTAGCCAATCGGTGCAGGGGAAGGACGGCAAGGAGCTGCGGGTCGTGCTCACGGCCAAGGCTGCGCGCGCGGGTTTCCCAACCGAAAAACTGGGTCTGCTGCTGTTGCTGTTCATCGCGCTTGGCCTGATCCGCCTCGCCGCACCCAAGCCGGAGTGATGGCAGCACAACCGGGCTTTACGGCGGGGCTGTCTGCTGGTAGTTCTGGTGGCCGATTGCAATCCCTGCCGTGAATTATTTTTTGGAAACGGAGGTGAAGCCAATTCAGGTCGATAACGGCTTGTCGCTGCATCAGCGTTATCGGTCGATGCGGTACCGGGCCATCCGGTTTCCCGGGAGCGCGCAGGCGAGCATCCGACCGGCAGCGATTGACACCCGGTTTGGCAACGCACCGAATGTGGCGTCGCCCTTGGCCGGGGCAACTGTTGGCCGGACGAGCGGCCGCTTGGTGATACAGCCGTTCACCGACTTTGGCCAACCCGAGATAGCGGTGGCCCGGCGCGAAGTGGCTTACGGGATCAGCCCGTTCACATCCGGCTTGAACGAAGTCGGCTGATTGCGATGAAAGACACCAAGGTTGCCTCCGTGCAATTCGAGCACGCACCCGGCGACAAGCAGGCGAACCTCGACAAGGTGCGGCGCTTCACCGCCGAGGCGGCGGAACAGGGCGTCGAGCTGGTGGTGTTCCCGGAGATGTGCGTCACCGGTTACTGGCATCTGCGCGACTGGAGTCGCGAGCAACTCACGGCCCTCGCCGAGCCGGTGCCGGGCGGCCCGGCGACGGAGGAATTACTGCGCTTGGCCAAGCGGCACAACTTGAGCCTCGGCGCCGGTTTGCTCGAGATCAGCGACGAGGGCGAACTGTTCAACAGCTACGTCGTGGCGATGCCGGACGGGCGGACGGTGTGCCACCGCAAACTGCACGCATTCGTCAATGAACACGTCGCCAGCGGCAGCGAGTTCACCGTGTTCGACCTGCCCAATGGCAACCGGGCTGCGATCCTGATTTGCTACGACAACAACCTGTTCGAGAACACCCGGATCGTGGCGTTGAAGGGAGCGGAAATTTTGATCGCGCCGCACCAGACCGGCGGCTGTCGGACTCCGAGCCCGCGCTGCATGGGCGTGATCGATCAGGCGCTGTGGCACGCAAGGCAGGAAAACCCAGAGGCGATTGAGGCAGAGTTTTACGGCTCAAAAGGCCGCGAGTGGCTGCTGCGCTGGCTCCCGTCGCGAGCGCACGACAACGGGATGTTTCTCATCTTCAGCAACGGCGTCGGCATCGACGGCAACGAGGTGCGAACCGGCAACGCGATGATTTTCAATCCTTACGGCGAAATCCTCGTCGAAACATGGGTGGCCGATGACAAAATGATCATCGCCGACCTCGAGGCGGAACAGTTGACGATGAACGTCGGCATGCGCTGGATACAGACGCGCCGACCGGATCTGTACGGCAGCTTGGCCAAGCCAACCGGCCGCGAGTTGGACACGCGCACGGTGCGATTCAAAGGCATCGACTGAACCGCTCAGCCCTTGGGCACGAGGCGGATGGATTTCAGGTCGAACAGGAAACCGTCCAGTTCGCCGCCGGGCCGGACGACGGCGCGTTGCCTGCCTTTCTCAAGCCGGATCGTGCCCAGTTTGCTTTCGCGGTAGTCATCCCACGAGCCGGTGCTCTCGACGGGGGCGAGCAAATCAGCGGAGCCAATCTGCAATCGTAAATGGTTGCTTGCGCGGCTGCCGTCGCGTGCCCAGTCGAAATGCACTTCGTACTCGCCCGCCGTTTTCGCATCGAGCGTCCACGCGGCTTTGTCGTTGGGCGAGAGCCAAAAACCGAGGTTGCCGTATCGTTCCTCAAACACAAGCGTGTCGCCGTAAATCTCCGCGCTGCTCGCCGTCAGCAACAGCACACCGTCGTTGCCGGTTTCGACGAGCGCGGGAGTGTTGCCGGGCTGGCGCTTGGGCGGCGTGCCGGTGGCGTTGATGTGCGCGACCAAGTCGGCCAAATCCTGATCGCTCAAAACCAACTCGAGTCCTTCCGGCATCAGCGAGCGGCCAAGGCTCGAGAGGGTGGCGATGTCGGTGCGAAGCAGTTGCCGCGCTTGGCCGGTCAAGTCCATCAGCGTGATGCTGTTCGCACTCTCGCCGGTAATCATGCCGGCAATTCCCGCGCCGGCCTTCGTGGTGACGGAGTAAATTACGAACCGATCTTCGACGGCTTTGTTCGGGTTGAGAATCGCGGTGAGCAGCGCGCGCGGCGTTTTGTCGCCGAGAGAGGCGAGGTCGGGCCCGGCGAGATTGCCGTTGCCGCCCAAGTTGTGGCAGACGACACAATGCGTGGCGAAAAGCGTCCCGCCGTTGGCAGCCGAGCCGGTGAACCCGTTGACCTTGGCCAAGCGCTTGGCGACGAGTTCGTCGCGTCCGGTGGCTTGGGGTCCAAGCAACTCGATCGCTTGGCTTCGGATTTTTGGGGCTCGATGCGTGGTGAGAAATTGCCGGAAAATCGGGCCGATTTCGTTCGCGGCAATTTGCCCGTTCTCAATGGCGTCGAGCAGTCTTCGGGCGGAGCGATTGCTGCCGATCAATTGCTGCAGCACCCGATTTTTTCGGCCGGGCGAATAACTCTTCCAGTTGCCCAAAAGCACCGTTGCCGACGGGTCGCGCTTGGCCAATTCCTCCATGCCGATCTTGAACAACTCGCTTGGCGCGTTGGCACTAAGTTGCTCGGCGAGCAGCGAGTCGAGTCCTTCCCACTTGCCCGGCAAACTGCATAGCAGTTCGAGCGCGGTGGCCCGCTCGCCTGGTTTTGCGTCGGCATTGCCCACCATTGCTCGAACGGTTTTTGCAAGGTTCGCGTCGGCCAGCAATTCGTCCAGCGGCAGTTGCCGCGCGCGGGCTTGGGTCAGTAATTCGGACAACGCCTCCATGCGCCACGGCTCGAGTTTGGCTGCATCGCGGGTCAGGCGGCGAAGCAGTTTTTTGACATCGCCGGCTTCGGCTTCGATTGCCGCCAAGCGCAGCATGGCCGTCGTCAGTTTGGTGGGCTGTCCGGCGAGCAATGGCTCGAGTATTTCGGCAGATTGACCGACGGCGGACGAGGCGATGGCGGCCTGCAAATCGGGTTGACCGGCGGAAGACTTGGCCAAGTGGCCGAGCAACTCGCCGGCGGCGGGCGCATCCCATTCGCCGAGGGAGAAAGCGAGTTGGCGGCGGACGCGGATTTCGGGGTCGTCAACCAAGCGGCGCAGCGCTTGGCCAAGCGCGTCGTGCGGGCCGGAGCGCAGCAGCACTTCGCTGACGCGAACGGCGTGTTCGCGGACGCCGGGGTGGCCGTCGCTCATGCCGGTGATGGCGTGTTCCGTCTGCAATTGGCCAAGGCCGTCAAGCGTGCAAAGCGCGTGCAAGCGGGCCTTCGGGTTGTTGCTGGTTTGCAGCAGCTTGGCCAACGGCTTAGCTGCGGATTTGTCGTTTCGCTGCACGAGCAACCGCTGCGCGGTGTCGCGTTGCCAGCCGCTTGGGCTGTCGAGCGAGGCGACGAGTTGGGCGGTGGAATTGTCGGCGAGTTTGGGGATCAATCTTGGCTTTGTGCCGTCCGGGTAAACGCGATAAATCCTTCCGCGATCGGAGCCGGCGCGGACGTTGTGATAGCGTTCGACGTCGTCGGGAATCCACTCGGGATGTTCGAGTACTTGTCGGTAAAAATCGGCAATCCACAGGGCGCCGTCCGGCCCTGTTTTGAGGGTGACCGGCCGAAACCACGAATCGCGTGAAGCAAGAAACTCCTGTCCGTCGGCGCCCTCCGGCCGGTTGCTCGTGAAGGTGACGCCGCTTGGCTCAAGCATCTCGCGGCGAACGACGTTGTACGCCGGGGCGCTGATGAAAAGGTGGCGATCGGACTGCGCGCCGAACAACTCGTCGCGGTACGGCATGGGGCTGTTGGCGGCGGAGATTTGGTGGTAAGCGCCGACGCCGCTGAAGCGCTGGTGTGGCTTGCTGATGTGATTGATTTGGTTGGCGCGGTTGTAGTTGCCGATTGGGCGTCGCGGGGAGGGTGCGACGAAGTGCGGGTTGCGGCGAAGGTAATGTTCTGGCTGCGTGTAGTGCCAGCCGAGGTTGGGATTGTTGTTGCCAAACCAGTTGCCCCAGTCGTCGCGACGCCGGCCGTACTGGGTTGTGCCGGTTTGAGTTTGGAACTCGAGCGTGTCGGGGTTGAAACGAAAATCGCGTCCGCGAATATTCACCGACAGATCGGTGCCGGGCGAAGTGACAGTTCCGCCGCTGTCGCCGTTGGCGCAGTACACCCAGTTGTCGAGGCCGTACTCGAAGCCGTTCATCCGGTGCTGCTGGTTGCCTTCGCGAAAGCCGCTGAAGAGCACGCGGGTTTCGTCAGCCTTGCCGTCGCCGTTTGTGTCGCGGGCAAACAGGATGTCCGGCGTGGCGCTGATGAGGACGCCGTCGCGCCACGGCATGACGCCGTTCGGGAACGAAAGGCCGTCGAGAAAAACGGTGGAGCGGTCGTAGCGCCCGTCGCCATCGCGGTCTTCCAGCCAGCGGACACGCCCGCCGTGCTGGCCTTTGCCGTCGAGGCCAAGCGGGTAGTCGGTCATCTCGACAACCCACAACCTGCCATGCGCATCCCACTCAAACGCAACGGGATCGGCCACCAGTGGCTCGGTGGCCATTAGCTCGATTTTGTAGCCGGGCAGCAGTTCCATCGACCGCAATGCCTCCTCGGGAGACTTGGCCGACGGCAGGACGCCGCGCAGCAAATCGACATACGAACGGCGCTCAACGAGGTTCGGCATGTGGGCGGTATCTTCGTTTTGAATCCATAAATGTTTCGAGTGAAACCAAGCGCCGTTGTTGTTGTGTTCGCCGCCGCGGACGATCATCGGGATGGCGTTCGGGTCGGAACGTTTGCCCGAGGTGACCTCGCGCGGCCAGCCGATGTTCCAGCCGGTGAGCGGCTCCGGAATGTACAGGTGCAGCGAGTAACGTTTTTCGTTGGACTGAATGACGTCGAGAAAACCGTCTTCGTTGATGTCGATAAAACGAGTGCCGTTGTCGCTGCCGTCCGCCCGGACAATCGTGACGTTCGGCGGGAGGTTGAACGTGGCCGGTTGCCATTGCTTGCGTGATGGCACCCACTTGAGAACGGCTTGGGTGTCGGGATTGCCGATGATGATTTCGCAGATGCCGTCGTTGTTCGTGTCGCGCAGTCGAATGCCAGTGTCGCGGCCGGCATCAACCGTTTTCAGCGCTTGGCCAAGCCCCCGGAGCATCGCCGGGTCTTTCACCCAAGCTGTTCCGTCGAAATGCCAAATGCCTTTGTCGCTGCCGTTGCTGATGAAGAACGAGGCGTTGCCGTTTGGCTGCAGGACTCCGAACCGCGCGCCGGCTTCGTTGCGGGTGCCGTCTGCGGCGGTGCGGACGAGTGGCACGGGGAAGGCCGAGGTTTTCCAGCGCTTGGCTTGCGGATCCCAAACGCGGGTTTGCCGCAGGTGCTCGTTGCCGATGACGGTGTCGATGAAGCCGTCGTTGTTTACGTCGAGCAACCGCACGCCGTTGTCCTGTCCATTGGCGGCGCGAAGCGGTTGAGCGCCGAGAAGATTGTCCGTGAGTCGCTCGCGGGCTTCGCGGAAAGAGAGGAACTTTACCTTGCCGCCATGCTTGGCGGTGATGTGGTCGATCCACTCGATCAGTTGCGTGTTTTTGATCCAGCCGTGAGGGTGGAAGACGAAGTTGAAAACGCCCTGTTTGAGCACGGTGGCATCGATGGCTGCCTTCCAGTCGTCGACCGTCACCGGGTTGCCTGAGCCGTGGAGGTTTTGCGCTTCCCAGTCGCTTGGCACCATGCACGGCATTTCCCAAATGCCGCCACCGATGGCGTACGGGTAGGGGTAGTTTTCGATGGTGACGACATACGAATCGAACGGGACATATTTTTCAAACTTGGGTTTGCCGTCGGAGTCGGTGACGAGAGCGGCGGGCAGCGCGGGGTCGGTTTGGGTGAAAATGTTGAACACGGAAGAGTCCATTTCGAGGAACTGACCGGCGGGATTGTGGCGCATCAACAACTCGGAGAAGACGCGGGGGCTGGGTGTGTTTTGAGAGTCGCAACACGGCGTCCGGAAGGCGACCGGTAGGTTGTTTGGGATGTGATTCATCAGGTCCACTCCACCGTGAAAAGTGTTGGCGGCCGCCGTGAAGTTGCCCTTGGCCAGAATGGGACAAGGGTGAGTCAGCGTGTGCACCTCGATGCTAACTCCTTCGTTAAGCCATTGTTGCAGAAGGGATTCGCTTGGGGTGATGGTGTTGCAAAAAATGCTCAATGGGGCGCGGCCGTCGATCTGTTTGAGGCGATCGAGAATGGGGCGGCAAAACGACTCGTAAATCCGGTGGTCGCGCATGTCGTCGATGCCCAGCGTGACGACGGCTTCAACTCCTTTTTCGCCGATCCACTGGGGTGTGGCCAACTTGGGGAACGCGAGGCCGACATAAAACGGGTCATCGCCGTCAAGGTAAGCCAAGCGATTAGCCGAGGAGTCCACATGCACTTGGCCAAGCGCAGCCAGTGGAAGGAGGAAGGCGAAGATCGCTTGGCCAAGGCGGCGCAATATGGGGCTGTAGAACGTCATGAGCCAGGCGCTGACCATGCCCTTGGGCAAGCGCCGTGACAAGTTTTGCCGTGGGATTTTGGCGTTCCTGAAAAAAGTTCTAAAGTAATTCAGTGGCTTGCCGATTGTGATTCCGTGCAGCGCGGTCGAGAGGCCGCAGGAACAAGGGAAACGCCTTAAAGGTTTTCCAGCGGCATGGATGCCGTTTTAACCCTCAGACGAAAGGACTTGTCTCATGGTAATCAATACCAATACTACGGCTGCTTCCGCAGCGCGGAATCTTGCTGATTCCACACGTCTTCTCTCCAAATCACTGGCCCGTTTATCTTCGGGTTCAAAGATTATATCCCCGGAGGATGACGCCGCCGGTCTGGCCCAGATCATACGATTTGAAGCCCAGATAAACCGAAATTCCGCCGTCAAGGCGAACGTGGGAAACGCCATTTCCTTTGTTCAAACACAGGACGGTTTTTTGCAGAAAGTGCAAAGCGCACTGGATCGCATGAGTGAGTTGTCTGTTCTGTCCCAGGACATTACAAAATCCAACACGGATCGCTCGAACTACAGCGTTGAATTCGCCCAGTTGCAGAACTACATCAGCGACATCGGGGGCAAGAATTTCAACGGTGTGACGTTGTTTGCAACCGGCGGGCAATCAGTGACGATCGATAGTGATGCCGCCACATTCAGCATGAATGCGATTGACATGACATCGACCACCGTGACGACCGGTTTGGCAAACATCTACAACTCAAGCAGTTCGGCGATCACGACCACAACGAGTGCGGCGTCGGCATTGAGCAACATCCAGACCGCCATCCAGAACTTGGCCGATATGCGGGCCAGAGCCGGTGCGAACATCCAGCGGTTGAACATGACGGACGATCAGGTAAGCATCCTGAACGAGAACCTGTCATCTGCGAACAGTCGGATTAAGGATATGGATGTGGCGGAAGAAACCACCGAATTCGCCAGATTCAACATTCTGGTTCAAAGCGGCACGGCAATGTTAGCGCAGGCCAATATGCTTCCATCAATGGCTCTCCAGCTCATTGGTTAATGGAATTGGGGCAAAGGATCCTCTTCCTCTTGTGGAAGGTTAGAGATCCAATCCTCGTGCAGCATGGGGCAGCGTTTCGGCGCTGCCCTTTTGCTGTTTTTGGGTTGAAAGTGGAAGGTCGACCTCCCAAGGGGTTGGGGCATCTGTGTGATGGCCCTATGTGTGCAGCTTAGGTTATGGACTTGTCGTTAACCTAAAAGGGAGGCCGACCAATGGATCGCGGTTGCCCGGGCCGCAGGCCCAGCAAACCGCAAAGTTGTCCAGAGTTTCATGCGAAGATATCAAACTTCGGGCAGAATTTGACCCTCGTGCAGGTCAAATCCACCACCACCCTGAACCAAATAGCAAAGAACATTCGAAATTTGCGCAATTATGCACAAACTCAACCTCAACCGAGCAACGTGCATGCCAACCGACAGTCAGTGCGGAATGTTTCCTGTTTTTGGCCCAATTACTCGTCTTTTTCCCAATATTTGCTAATCCTGCCCCATGCAGGAGTTTGGGGCGCAACTGGATCGTTATTCCGCCCTCGACCAGGTTGTCGTGCCGGACTTGTGGCAGCAGGAGGCGGTGCAGCATCTGCGGGCCGGCCGGGATGTTGTCGTTCACGCAGCTACCGGCGCCGGCAAAACCTTCATTTTCGAGTTGTGGTCCAACGAGGGACACAATCCGGGCCAGGCGATTTACACCGTGCCGACCCGCGCCCTGGCCAATGACAAACTGGCCGAGTGGAGGGCGCGCGGCTGGAACGTCGGCATCGCCACAGGCGACCTGTCGGAGAACCTCGACGCGCCGGTCATCGTTGCCACGCTCGAAACACAGAAAAACCGGCTCATCAACGGCGACGGCCCGAGGCTGTTGGTGATCGACGAGTATCAAATGCTCGGTGATGCCGACCGAGGCCTCAATTACGAACTGGCCATCGCCATGGCGCCGCCGCAAACCCAGCTCCTGATGCTCAGCGGCAGCGTGGCCAACCCGAAGCATGTTGTCGCTTGGCTTCAGCGCTTGGGCCGGGACGCCGAGTGGGTGTGGCACGACGACCGGCCGGTGCCGCTCGAGGAGGTTTACGCCGGCATGCTCAACTACAACGTCCCAACTGAGATTCGTGGCTACTGGCCAAGGTTCGCAGCCAAGGCGTTGGCCGAGGGGCTTGGGCCGATTTTGGTTTTTGCGCCGCGCCGCCGCGCCGCCGAGGCGCTCGCCGCCGCCATCGCCCGCAACCTGCCGAATCCCAACCCGCTCCAGTTGACGGCCGGGCAAAAGGATCTCGTGGGCGATCACTTGGCCAGAATGTTGCAGGCGCGAGTGGCGTATCACCACAGCGGGTTGAGCTACGGCGCGCGCGCGGGCGTGATCGAGCCCTTGGCCAAGGCCGGCCAACTGCGAGTTGTCGTGGCGACGATGGGTCTGGCCGCCGGCATCAACTTCTCCCTCCGCAGCGTGGCCTTGGCCGCCGGCTCGTACCGGCGCGACCATTTGGAAGTGCCGATCCGGGCGGATGAAATCCACCAGATGTTCGGGCGCGCTGGCCGGCGCGGCATCGACGAGATCGGTTACGGCTTGGTTTCGAGAAATGAAATCCGCATTCGCGACGGCCATCCCTGTTTTCTCTCCCCAAACGGCATGGTCGATTGGGCGTCGCTGCTGGGCCTGATGCACGGCGCGGCGGAACAGGGGCGCGATCCGTACGACGAGGCGGTGCGCGTGCAGCAGCGGCTGTTCAGCACCCAGCCGATCCTGCTAGGCATGGAGTTCGCGATGAAACATCCGGATATGCCGTGCGGCTTGGGCACCGACTCGGAGCGGGCGCGGAAATCCCGCAAGCTAGTCCGCGAGATGCTCAACAGCCAAGGCGGCTGGGAGGCGTGGCCCAAGGCCAAGCCGGTGTCGCTCGCAGAAGTGTTTGTCCCGCAAAAACGAAGTGGCGACGAGCTGCCGCTTGGCCAAGCGCCCGTGCTGCGTCCTGCGTTGCTGGAGCCGGAGGTGCTGCGGCGGACCGGTGCCGGAGAGCTGGTTTTGCTGCCCGACGGCCAAGCGTACGGCCGGGAGCAGAAGGTGGCGGATCAACTCAACAACGAGCGGCTCGACTTGGCCAAGTGGGTGCGACGCCTGACCGGCTGGCGGATGCGCGTCGTGCCGCTGAAGCTTTGGCAAAAAAAAATCCAGCCGCTGCTCGAGGAAAAACTGGCGGCCAACCGGACGCCGGTGGAGCAATTTCGCCGGGAGGGCAATCGGGTTTTCGTACAGTTGCGCTTGGGCCAACAGGCCGCGCCGGCCCATGTCGATACGCTCGGCGTGGCGCTGTGGCGTCCGTTTGAGCAGCAGGTGGCCAACCCGACCTGCGCCGGTTGCGGGTTGTACAGCGAGTGCCGCGAACTCAAGCCGGCCACCGGCGTGGCGTTGCTGTGGAAACGGCTAGAGTTAGTGGACGAAAACGGCCACCCGACGCGCCGAGGCCGGGTCGTCAGTTTCTTTTCGCAGAGTTACGGCCTGGGCATCGCGGCTGCGCTGGAGGACGAGTCGCTGCCGATCGGCGAGTTGGTTTACGAGTTGGCCAACCTCGATGCCGGCTACCGTTTTGGCAAAGAGGAAAATCGCTGGGAGGGCCGCATCCCGATTGCTTGCAGAGAGCGTTACGGCGACGTGACGGTGCCGGGCTATCTAGACGCCGGACTGCCGCTGCGTTACGGCTCGGGTGCCGAACAGGTCGTTGCGGCGATGCACGCCAACCCCGCCGATAAAGGCAGTTGGGTGACCGATCTGCTGGGCGCCGGAGACATCGATCGCGCGGTGATCGAGTGGCGCAGTTTGTTGCGGCAGATCACGCACTCACCGGACTTGGAATGGCCGCGCTGGGATGAGTTGCAAAAACACGCACGCACCATTCTTGCCGAGACTGAGTCGCCGACGCTTTCCGATTTGCCGCCGCTTGAGCATCACCAGCGGGGCAGGGTGGATCACCGTCTGCGGTTGAAGTCTTATTGAACGAAGTTTAGTTGCAGACTTTGTTGTCGCACTCGCCGCTCTTTTTTAACTGATCGCAAGTGGCGGAGAGTTGCAGTTTTTGCGACTTAACGGTGAACCCCAACTTGTGGCCAATCTCGTTCTCTATCGACTCGATTTGATCGCTGTCAAACTCCACGATTTTTTCGCAATCCTCACAAATGAGATGGTTGTGGTTGGGGTGGTCGGAGTAGTTGGGATCGTAAAATTTGTACGGCTTCCCGAAGTCCATCTCGTGCACGAGATTGCTCTCGGTGAGCAGCGGCAATGTGCGATAGACCGTGGCACGGGAGACGTGGCGATCCTTTTCCCGGGCCCACTCCAGCAGTTGTTCGGCGGTGAAATGTTCCTCGGTATCGAACACCGTGTCGATAATGACGCGCCGCTGATCGGTGATGCGAAGATTCTTCTTCTCGAGGAATTCGATGAATTTCCTCTTCGCCTCTTCCCTGACTTCCGTCTGCACGGCGGTGATTATTACCCAGTATTTCGCCCAAGTCAATGAGACTGGTCTCAAAAACTCACCCTTAATCGCCGATTGTCGCGCCGCCGCCTTTCGGGCATCGTGTGCCGAACAGCTTGGCCGCCAAGCGCTTGGCCAAGCGCGACTTATGCCCGGGAAACCAACCAGCGATTCACCCGAAGTCAGCGTGGTGATGCCGTGCCTCAACGAGGCCGAGACGCTCGCCGTCTGCATCCAAAAAGCCACCCGCTGCCTCGCCGAAAACAGCGTCACCGGCGAGATCATCGTCGCCGACAACGGCAGCACTGACGGCTCGCAGGCCATCGCCGAGGCCGGTGGAGCGCGCGTCGTGCCGGTCGAGGCCAAGGGCTACGGGAGTGCGCTCATGGGCGGCATCGCGGCGGCACGCGGGCGGTTCGTCATCATGGCCGACGCCGACGACAGCTACGACTTCTCCGCGCTCATGCCGTTCATCGAAAAGTTGCGTGCCGGTTGCGACCTCGTCATGGGCAACCGATTCAAAGGTGGCATTGCGCCCGGTGCCATGCCGCCGCTGCATCGCTACTTCGGCAACCCGGTATTGAGCGGCTTGGGGCGACTATTTTTTCGCTGCCCGGCCGGAGATTTTCATTGTGGACTGCGGGGGTTTTCGCGCGAGGCGTACGAGCGGATGAAACTGCAAACGACCGGCATGGAGTTTGCCGGCGAGATGGTCGTCAAGGCGACGTTGCTTGGTCTGCGAATCGCCGAGGTGCCGACGACGCTCTCACCGGATGGTCGCAGCCGGCCGCCACACTTGCGAAGTTGGCGTGATGGCTGGCGGAACCTGCGGTTCATGCTGCTGTTCAGTCCGCGTTGGCTGTTTTTGTATCCGGGCCTTTTGCTCATGCTGATTGGCTTGGGCGTCGGCGGATGGCTGTTGCCCGAGGCACGGCAGCTTGGCCAAGCGAAACTCGATGTGCACACACTGGCCTATTCGGCATTGGCCGTGCTGCTCGGTTTCCAATCGGTGCTGTTCGCGTTATACACGCGGACGTTCGCCATTAAGCAGGGGCTCCTTCACGAGAGCCCAACACTCAACAAACCGTCCCGCTTCATCACCCTCGAGACTGGCTTGGCGGTCGGTGGAGTTCTGATGCTGGTTGGCTTTGGCGGGTCGGTGTCTGCGACGCTTGGTTGGAGCGAAAAAGACTTTGGCCAACTCAACCCTTCGGTGGTGCTTCGCCAAGTGATCCCATCGATTTTGGCCTTGGCCCTTGGTTTTCAAATCGTGCTTGGCAGTTTCTTTCTCAGTGTGCTTGGCCTGGAGAGCAAGGGAGGCGCGGGGTGAAATGGTTCGATCGCGTCATTCGAAACTGGCGCATTCGCAAAGCACTTCCGCACTTGGACAAGGCCAAGCGAGTACTCGACGTTGGCTGCGGCGACGGCACACTCATGCGCCGCCTCGCTGGCGATGATTTCATTGGCGTGGGTATTGATCCGCGCTTTGCCAAGCCACAGGACGTGCCCGGCGTGCAGTTCGTGAGAGGAAATTTCCCCGACGACCTGCCGGTTTGCGAATCGTTCGAGGTGATCGCGATGTTGGCTGTAATTGAGCATGTTCCCGAGGGCGCCAAGCCGGCTTGGGCGGTTGCCTGTCATCGGTTGCTCGGTATCGGCGGCCGCGTGGTGCTGACCGTGCCGTCGCCGAGGGTCGATGCCATTTTGGCTGTGCTGCGATTCTTCCGCTTGGCTGACGGGATGGCGCTGGAGGAGCATCACGGCTTCAATCCGGGCGAAGTGACGCCGTTGTTCGAGTCGGCCGGCTTCCGCTTGGCCACGCACAAAACATTTCAATTGGGTTTGAACAATCTGTTCGTCTTCACGAAAAACGACTAGTTCATTTTGTCGTCCCAAAAAACAGAGAGTGTCAACGAGCCGAAATTGCGTTTTTGGCTTCGGATGGCTTGGGTGGTGGCATACGCGCTGATGCTGGTGTCGATGCTGAACAACTTGGCGCGGCTGAACACCGATGCCATCGCCTACATGCGCGTCGCCGAGTATTGGTCGAGCGGCAACCTGGGCTTTGCGGTGAACGGTTACTGGGGACCGATGCTGAGCTGGTTGATGGTGCCGTTTCTGTGGCTGGGCGTTGAGCCGTTGCTCGCCGGCAAACTGGCGATGCTGATTTCCGCCGCGATTTTTTTTCACGGGAGCCTGTTTCTCGTTCGCTCGGTGGGGCTGCGGTTGGTCGACGAGTTGATCGTGGCCTGGGTGCTGGCGCTGACGATTCCCGGCTGGATGTCGAACCACGTGACGCCGGATCTGCTGGTCGCCGGGTTGATGGCGTTTGCGCTTGGCCAAGCGGTGTCGCCGGACTGGCTGGCAAATCGCCGACGGGCACTTGGCACTGGCGCGACTTGGGGCTTGGCCTACCTGGCCAAGGCGGTGGCGCTGCCGGTCGGCGTGGTGGTGAGCGTGCTGCTGGGGCTGTGCTGGCGGCTTGGCCAAGCGGAAAACCGGCGGGCAGCATGGCGGCAGATGGGCGTGTCGCTTGGCCTGTTGGCACTGGTGGCCGCGCCGTGGATCACGGTGTTGTCGCTGAAATACGACAAGCCGATGTTCTCGACTTCCGGCCCAATCGCCCACGCTGTTGTTGGCCCGGGCAACGACCGGCCAGCGGCGCATCCGTTCGGCAGCACGATTTACAAACCGGAGCCGGGGCGAGTGACAGCTTGGGAGGATCCTAGCCGGATGGACTACGACTATTGGTCGCCGTTTGTGAGTGGTGAAAATTTTTCGCATCAACTCTCACTCATCGGCCGCAACGCCAAAACCGTTTCTCAATTCTTGGCGACCTTCGACGGAGTCGGGATGATTTTGGGATGGTTCGGAGTTGGGACGCTGGTTTTCGGCTTGGCATTTTTCGCCAAACGACCGTGGGCGAAAAACTGGCTGGCCGATCGATGGCGATGGATGGTCATCCCGCTGATCTGCCTCGGCGGTATTTACCTGCCAGTTTACGTCATGCCAGTAGATCTGCGTTATTTCTATTTGTTCCTGCCGCTGATCATGATTCTCACGCTTGGCCTCG
>CAUZVJ010000015.1:0-17168 GCA_963583225.1 Verrucomicrobiia bacterium | reverse complement strand
AAGATTCTCAAGGACTTCATTCTCAAGTATCAGACGCTGCGCGGCAAACACGTGCCGTACGTGCCAGGCTGGGACTGCCACGGATTGCCGATCGAGTTCAAGGTCACGCAGCAGATGCGCAAGGACGGCAACACCGACGCCACGCCGGCGACGATTCGCAAAGCCTGCGAAAAGTATGCGCTTGGCTTCGTCGACAAACAGCGCGAGCAGTTCAAGCGGCTCGGTGTGCTTGGCGAGTGGGACAATCCGTACCTCACGCTCCACCCCGAGTACGAGGCGGAGGAGCTGCGGTTGTTCGCCGAGTTGGTCGAGAAGGGGTTTGTTTATCGCGGCAAAAAGCCGGTTTACTGGAGCATCCCGTGCCGGACGGCGCTGGCCGAGGCGGAGGTCGAATATCAGGATCACGTCAGCCAAAGTGTTTACGTAAAATTCCCAATCGTCGGCGAGACCGACATGCACCTGCTGATCTGGACGACCACGCCTTGGACGCTCCCGGCCAACCTTGCCGTCGCCTACAATTCGAGGTTCGATTACCAGTTGATCCGCGTCGGCGACGAGGCGTTGCTCGTCAGCGTGCCGCTGCTCGACACGATCGTCGAAAAATGCGGCTGGGCGGGTGAGTTCGAGATTTTGCGCACGGTGCAAAGCGACGAAATGGCCGAGCTGGAATATCACCATCCGTTCTGCAACCGCACCGGCAAACTGTTCGCAGGCGACATGTTTGTCGACGACAGCGCCGGCACCGGCCTGGTGCACATCGCGCCCGGTCACGGCCAGGACGATTACAACCTTGGCCGCGCGAACGGCCTCCCGATTTACTCGCCGGTGGACGACACCGGCTGCCTCACGCGCACCGCCGATCTGCCGGAGGAACAGCAGATTTCCGACGAACTTGTCGGCAAACATATCCTCGAGCGCAACGGCAAGTGCGAGGCCAACGACGCCGTCATCGAGCGGCTCAAGGCAGATAACAAACTGGCGTTTGAGGAGCGCTACGAGCACAGCTACCCGCATTGTTGGCGCAGCAAAACGCCGGTGATTTTTCGCGCGATGGACCAGTGGTTCGTCAACATCGACCACGACGGTTTTCGCGACAAAGCACTCGCCGCCATTGACAGCATCAACTGGCTCCCCGGCTGGGGACGCAACCGGATCGAGAGCGCGGTGAAGTCGCGTCCCGACTGGTGCATCTCGCGCCAACGCTCTTGGGGCGTGCCGATTCCGGCGTTTTACGACGCCCAAGGCGAGCCGATCCTCGACGCGCGGATCGTCCGCAAAACCGCCGATCTCGTGCAGGAACACGGATCGAACGTCTGGTTCGAGCGCGAGTTCGCCGACCTTTGGGCCGCGGTGAAGCCGGACGACTGGGACGGCGCAGAGCCGGTGGCCAAGTCCACTGACACGCTCGATGTGTGGATCGATTCCGGCTCGTCGTCGCGCGCCGTGCTCATGCAGCGCAGCGAGCTTGGCCGCCCGGACGCCGAGGTCGGCACGCCCGACGCGTGGCAGGCCGACTACTACCTCGAGGGCAGCGATCAGCATCGCGGTTGGTTTCAATCGTCACTGCTTTTGTCGCTGGCCGCCAACGGCGTCGCGCCATATCGCAACGTGCTGACGCACGGCTTCATGGTCGATGCCGACCGCGAAAAAATTTCCAAAAGCAAACAGGCCGGCGGCCACTCCAAACCGCAGACAGCCGAGGCGTACGTCGGCAACTACGGCGCGGACATCGTCCGGCTGTGGGTGGCGTCGCAGGATTTCCGAAACGACATCACCGTCAGCGACGAGCGCATCAAAAAAGTCGCCGAAGCGTACCGAGGCATTCGCAACGCTTTCCGCTACCAGCTCAGCAACCTGTACGACTTCGACCCGGCGCAACACACCGTCGCCGACGACGAGTTGAGCGGGCTGGATCGCTGGATACTCGCGGCGTTCGCCAAGCTCGACGCCGATGTTCGCGCGGCGTTCGACGAGTGCGAATTCCACATCGCCTACCAGCGCATCACGCAGTTCGTCGCCGTGGAACTCTCGGCGATTTATCACGACACCGTGAAGGATCGCCTCTACACCTCGCCGGCCAATTCGCCGCGCCGCCGCTCGACGCAGACCACGCTTTACCGGCTCGTGCAGGGCTTCGCCAAAATGCTCTCGCCGATGCTCGTGTTCACCGCCGACGAAGCGTGGGAAGCCATCCCGCATCTCGGCACCGGCAGCGTGCACCTGGCCGATTGGGAGCCATTCGAATCCCGATTCAGTGATGAAGAATTGGCTGACTGGAAAACGTTGTTCGCCATCCGCGAACGCGCCCTGCCGGTGCTCGAGGAAGCACGCCAAGCCAAGCGGATCGGCAAAAGCCTCGAGGCCTGCGTGACCCTCACCGGCACCGGTCGCGAACTCGAAATTGGCCAAGCGCACGAGGAAGATTTGCGCGAGCTAATCAACGTCTCACAACTAACGCTCGAGCCGGGCGAAAGCGACGAATTGCAAGTTGCCGTAAACAACGCCGACGGCGAAAAATGCGAACGCTGCTGGCGCTGGGAGCCAAGCGTCGGCTCCCACGATGATCACGCCACCCTCTGCACCCGCTGCGTCGAAGCCGTCGACCAAGCGTAAAGCCTCAGCAAGGGAGGGACGAGTTCCACCTCGTCCCAATTTAGAAAAGGGAGCGAGGTGGAACTCGCCCCTCCCCCGCTTGGCTTGACGGCGGGAGCGGCGATTGGGAGGATGCCGCCCACCAATAGGCTTATGACGACTCCTCAAATATCACCCATCCGGCGCAGGGAATTTCTTAAAACCACGGTTGCTGCCACCGGCGCGATCGCGTTTCCGATGGTCGTGCCCCGGCGTGTGTTCGGCGCGAACGAACGGCTCAACATTGCGGCCATCGGCTCCGGCGGCAAAGGCCAAGTCGATATCGCCGGGTGCGAAAGCCAAAACATCGTGGCGCTTTGCGATGTCGATCCCGGCCGGGCCGCTCATATGTTCAACCGTCACTCGAAGGCGGCCAAGTATGCCGACTTCCGGCAGATGCTCGACAAGGAAGCCAAGCGCATCGACGCCGTGACCGTCTCGACGCCGGACCACACACACGCCACGGCCGCAGCGATGGCGATGCGGCTGAAAAAACATGTTTACTGCCAAAAACCGCTCACGCACACCGTCCTCGAGGCGCGCGTGCTGACCGAGCTCGCCCGCAAACACAAGGTCGCCACGCAGATGGGGAACCAGGGGCATTCGAATCCCGACTCGCGCCGCTATGTCGAACTCATCCAAGCCGGCGTGTTGGGCGACGTGAAGGAAGTTCACATTTGGACCGACCGGCCGATTTGGCCGCAGGGCATCGGACGGCCAAGCGGCTCGCCGCCTGTGCCGAAAAACGTCAACTGGGATCTGTGGCTTGGCCCGGCGCCGGAGCGTCCGTATCACCCGGCGTATCATCCGTTCAAGTGGCGCGGCTTTTGGGACTTCGGCACCGGAGCGGTCGGCGACATGGGCTGCCACAACTCCGACTTGGCCTATTGGGCGCTCAACCTGCGCGACCCCAAGACGCTCGAGGCCGTGTCGTCAGGCATCAATGATGAAACCGCGCCGAAGTGGTCGATCATCACCTACCATTTCCCACAACAGGGCAAACGTAAACCGGTGAAAGTCGTCTGGTACGACGGTGGCAAAAAACCGGACTCCGCCCTGGCCAGGCAGAAGTCGCTGCCCGGCAACGGCTCGATTCTCGTCGGCACCAAGGACACGCTCTACATCCCGATGTACTGGGGCAAGGGCACGTTCCTCTCCGGCGCGACGGAGGCCGACTTTAAAAATGTGCCGGAGACGATCGAGAAACCGGCGGACTTCAACCGGCACCATTACAACGAGTGGATCGCGGCCTGCAAGGGAGGCAAGCCGGCCTGGTCGAATTTCGATTATGCCGGGCCGATGACCGAGGCCATGCTGCTTGGCCTGGTGGCGCTGCGCTCCGGCAAAAAAATCGAGTGGGATGCCAAGAAAATGCGCGTCAAAAATGTGCCCGAGGCCAACCACTTCATCCACAACGATTACCGCAAAGGCTGGGTGCTTTAAGCAATGAAGCCACGGAGACTGGCTCTTGCACTTGGGACTGCCCTATGGGGTGTGCGGTTGCTGTGCTTGGCCGGCCCCCCGGCCGGTGACAAGCCCAATGTCCTGTTTCTCATGGCGGACGACTTGCGGCCGGAACTGGGCTGCTACGGCGCCGGGCATGTGATCAGCCCGAACATCGACCGCTTGGCCAAGCGTGGCCGGATGTTCGAGCGTGCCTATTGCCAGCAGGCGTTGTGCAATCCCTCGCGCGCCTCGATGCTGACCGGACTGCGGCCCGACTCGCTGGGCATCTGGAACCTGCCGGCACACTTCCGCCAGCGCCGCCCGGGCATCGTGACGCTGCCGCAACATTTCAGGAACAACGGCTACTTCACCGAGTGTGTTGGCAAGATTTTCCACAACTGGCGGCAGGACATTCACGGCGACCCGCAGTCGTGGAGCGTGCCGCAATTCATGCACTACGCGCGTCATGACGATGACCAACCGAAGATCGACGGGAAGCCGCCGGGGAACGAAATCAAACTGCCGCGCAGCACCATTCGCGATGTGCCGGACGAGGCTTATTTCGACGGCCGGATAGCGACCCGGGCCATAGAGTCGCTGCAACGCTTGAAAAAAAACAGGAAGCCATTCTTTTTGGCCGTCGGTTTTTGGAAACCGCATCTGCCGTTCAACGCCCCAAAACGCTACTGGAACCTGTACGACCCGGCCAAGGTTGGGCTTCCGGAGTCATTGGCCAAACCGGCAAACGGTCCTGACATCGCCCTGCACGACAGTCGTGAGTTGTTGCGCGCCTTCGGCGGGCGCAAACCATCGACGAGGGACATTCGCGAACTGCGTCGGGGCTACTATGCCGCCACGACCTACATGGACGCGCAAGTCGGCCGCGTCCTTAACGAGCTTGACCGGCTTGATATGCGGGACAACACCATCGTCGTGTTTACCGCCGACCACGGCTTTCATCTGGGTGAGCACAGTCTGTGGTGCAAAACCTCCAACTACGAGTGGGACGCCGCCGTTCCCCTGATCATCGCCCCGCCCCGCCTGGCCAAGCGTGGCGCAGCGTCGCCCTCGCCGGTGGAGTTGCTCGACCTGTACCCGACCTTGGCCGAATTGTGCGGCTTGGCCAGGCCAGCTCATCTGGAAGGTACAAGTCTTGTGCCTTCCCTTGAAGATCCCAGAGCCGAGGTCAAGCCGTTTGCGATCACGCAGCATCCTCGACCGGCTTATTACACCAAGGAGGAACCGGAGGTGATGGGATACTCACTACGAACCCGGCATCACCGCTACACCGAGTGGCGCAACTGGCGAACCGGCGAGGTCGTGGCACGCGAGCTGTACGACCACCAAATCGACCCCGGCGAAAACAAAAACATCACCTCAGAGTCGTCAAGGCGGGTTCAGGCTCTTTCTCGGAAACTTGCGAAGGTGCATCCGGTCAAGCGCCACCCTGCGGCCGACTGAGCGCCCGGTCTCCGGTCTTCGCTTGGCCAAGCGCCGAAACTTGCCTAGCCTTGGGGCGTGGCCTTGCCGCCGGATTATCACATGCACACGCCCCTCTGCCATCATGCGGAGGGAGAGCCAACCGAGTACGCTGCGCAGGCGGCACGCATTGGCTTGACCGAGATTGGTTTCACCGAGCATGCGCCGATGCCGGGCGATGATTACGACAGCTGGCGGATGGCCGAGCGCGACCTGAATCTGTACATCGAAAAAATCGACCAAGCGGCCTCCGAAAACCCCTCAATGACCGTCCGAAAGAGCCTGGAGATCGACTTCGTGCCCGGCTACGAGGAATGGATGCGAGACTTGGCCAAGCGCCATAAATGGGATTACTTGATCGTTTCTGTTCATTATCTTGGAGGAAAGTGGAGTTTTGATCATCCGGATCATCGCGACTCTTGGAAAGGCCGCAACGTCAATGCCGCTTGGGCGGAGTATTTCGACTTGCTGCGGCAGTCAGCCGCGCTGGGGGTGTTCGACATCATTGGCCACTGCGACTTGATCAAGGTTTTCGGCGATCAGCCAAGCGGTGACTGCGCGGCGATGTGGCGGCCGTTTCTCGAGGAGGTGAAGCGTCAGGACATCGCGATCGAGATCAACACCAACGGCCTGAACAAGCCGTGTGGCGAGATGTACCCGTCACCGGCGCTGCTGGAAATGGCGGCGGAGATCGGGGTGGGTCTGACGTTTGGCTCGGACGCGCACAGGCCGGGCCGTGTCGGGGAGCAGTTCGACCAGGCAATCGCCCTGGCCAAGCGCAGCGGCTTCACGCACCACCGCCGGTTTGCCGGCGGGCAATACGAGTCGCTTCCGTTTTGAGTTGAAAAACGCCCCATTCTGCCCCCAAATGTCGGCCATGAGTAGTGTCTTTGAAGGACCGGTTTTTGTGGTGCGGGATAATATCGACACCGATCAAATTATCTCAGCGCAGTACCTGAACCTTGTCCCGACGATCCCGGAGGAATACAAAAAGCTCGGAAGCTGTGCGCTGATCGGCCTGCCGGAATCACTGTATCCCACCCGCTATGTGGCAGATGGCGAACCGGGTTCGAATTACCCGATCGTGGTCGCAGGCCGGAATTTCGGCTGCGGCAGTTCCCGTGAACACGCACCGATCGCGCTGGGCTCGGCCGGTTGCAAACTGGTCCTGGCCGAGAGTTTCGCGCGCATTTTTTTTCGCAACTGCGTGGCGACCGGCGAGCTTTATCCGTGCGACATTGCAGACCGGCTTTGCGACGTGCTCAAAACCGGCGACGAGGTGAAGGTCGATCTCGACGCCGGCACCGTAGTCATCAAGTCAACCAGTGCGGAGCACTCGATCAAGCCATTAGGCGAGGTTCGCCCGGTGATCGACGCCGGTGGGTTGTTCAACTTCGCCCGCGAGACCGGCATGATTGCCAAGTGAGCATTGCGCTTGGCCAAGCGAACCCGTTTTCACTGATCACTGATGCCAGACAACAAAAAAACGCGCGTGGTCGTGGGCTTGAGCGGCGGGGTGGATTCCTCCGCGGCGGCCTCGCTGCTGGTCAAGCAGGGGTACGACGTCGTCGGCATCACGCTGAAGGTCTGGCCGCAGGATTGCGTGGCCCGCGCCGAGGACAAATGCTGCGGCCCGCAGGCGGTGATGGACGCCCGCTCGGTCGCCGACAAACTCGATATTCCGTATTATCTCGTCGATGAGTCGAGGGAATTTCAGAGGGACGTGATCGATTATTTCGCGGCGGAGTACAAGGCGGGTCGGACACCGAACCCGTGCGTGATGTGCAATGAGAAGCTGAAGTTTGGCAACCTGATCGACCGCGCCCGGAAGCTTGGCGCGGAGTACGTGGCCACCGGGCATTACGCGCGGCTCGAGAAGCGCAACGGCCGCACGGTGATGCGTCGTGGCAGAGATGCGCGGAAAGACCAGACGTACTTTTTGTTTTCGCTTGGCCAGGAGCAGCTCGCGCACATGATGTTTCCGCTTGGTGAACTGCAGAAAAGCGAGACGCGCGAGGTTGCCCGGTGCGTGAATCTCAAGACGGCGGAGAAGCAGGAGAGCCAGGAAATTTGTTTTGTGCCGGACAAGGATTACAAAAAATTCCTTACGACGGCAGGGTTGGTGGAGGAACACCGGGGGGAGATTGTTGACACACGCGGCCAAGTGCTGGGGCATCACGACGGGATCGAGTTTTACACGATCGGCCAGCGGAAGGGCCTGGGGATTTCGTCGCCGACGCCGATGTACGTGATCGAACTGGATCCGGAAAACAACCGGGTGGTGGTCGGCGGGGAGGCGTTGCTGCTGCGGGACGAGTTTCGGATTGACCGATGTAACTGGATTGCGTTTGAGCGCCTGGCCAAGCCGATCGAGGCTTCGGCGGCGATCCGGTACAACCATCCCGGCACTGAGGCGACGTTGATCCCCGGCGAAAATGGCCAGGCGACAGTGAAGCTGCGGGAGCCGCAGCGGGCGGTGACGCCGGGGCAGGCTTGCGTGTTTTATCAGGACGACCTTGTGGTCGGCGGCGGATGGATCATGCGAAACTGAGTGGTTTGCAGTGGTTTTCCCCCACTTGGCCAAGGGCTGATCGATTGCTCAGAATGGGCCATAAAAGGATTGCCCGGCAGGGGTGTTTGTGGCTTCATTTCCCGCCCTGATGCACGGGTGATGCGCCTCGACGTTCAACGCACCACAGCCCCGACCGGGGTTACGCCAATCCGGCACCTGCGAAAATGAGCTTGGTTCGAGTCCATGTAAACTACTCGGGACGGGTGCAGGGAGTGGGTTTCCGATACATAGTGAAGTCCTTGGTTCCTGGGTACGACGTGCTCGGCACGATCAGGAATTTGCCTGATGGCCGGGTGGAACTGGTGGCCGAAGGCGAGCGGACTGAGCTGGAGGAGTTCCTGCAGGCGGTTCGGGACTCGGGCCTGCGCCGCAACATCCGGGACGAGGAAATCGAATTTGGTGAAGGTCAGGATAATTTTAGAGGGTTTGAAATCACAGGGTGATTTCCAGTCGATTAAATGAAGTACGCTTTGATAGCTGACATCCACGCCAATCTCGAGGGTTTCGAGGTGGTGCTCGAGGATGCACAGAAGAACAACTGCACCCATTATGTGTGCCTGGGAGACGTGGTCGGCTACAATCCGAATCCCAAGGAGTGCATGAAGATTGTGCGCGACATGGGGATGCCGTGCATTATGGGCAACCACGACGAGTATTGCGCCGGCGACATCGACTTGACCGGGTTCAACCCGCACGCCGGCCATGCCATCATGTGGACGCGCGACCAGTTGAACGACGAGGAGCGTGACTGGCTCCGCCGGTTGAAGTACCTGCGAATGATCGCCAACTTTACCATCGTGCACGCCACGCTCGACGCGCCCAAGCGCTGGGGCTACGTGATGAAACGACTCGATGCGGCGGCCAGCTTCACCTACCAAAATACAGGCGTCTGCTTTTTCGGGCACACCCATGTGCCGCTGGCGTTTGTGCGCGAGCAAAACTCCGTCACCGGCGGCAAGTATGACAAGTTGACGGTCGAGAAGGGCAAGAAATATTTCATCAACGTCGGCAGCGTCGGCCAGCCCCGGGACGGTGATCCCCGTGCCGCATACGCCATTTACGACCTCAAGGCCGGGACGATCGAGTTGCGCCGGCTGGAGTATGATTTCGAGAAAACCCAGGCCAAGATTTTGGAGGCCGGCCTCCCCGAGCGCCTAGCCAACCGGCTGGCCATGGGCAAATAATTCGTTGCCGCCCATCGTGGGCACCGACTCGCGACCGGAATCGCGACATGCACAAATTAAGGCACATCTTCGCCTTCGTGGCGCCCTACGTGAAACCGTACTGGGGCCGGATTATTGCCGGCGTCTTCTTCGGGATTCTCTTCGGAGCGTCGAACGGACTGGTGCTGTGGGCGACGAAGACAATGCTCGACCGGCTCGTGCCGGCGGGTGCCGCGTCGGCACCGACAACCGCTCCCGCCGAGGCAGCCGGCAACTGGTTCGCCGAGAGTGCTGCCTCCGTCCAATCAGGCATTCTCGAGACGCTCGACCCTTGGCTGCCGCAGATGGGCGATCCGCTGACGACTCTGCAGATTATCGGCGGGCTGCTGGTTTTCCCGTTGTTGGTCGGCTTCCGTGGCAGCACAAAATATCTTGCGGCGTACTGCCTGGCCTGGGCGAGTGAGCGAGTGATCAACGATCTGCGAGTCACGGTTTTCCGGAACCTCAGCCGGTTGTCGATTCCGTTCTTTAACCGCTCCACCACCGGCGATCTCATCACGCGCATCAACGGCGACGCGCAGTTGCTGCAGACCTGCCTGGCCTCCGGGGTGAGCAACCTCGTGTCGGAGCCGGTGGCCATCGTCAGTATTTTCACCGGCCTGTGTTTGATCGACTGGCAACTGACGCTTGGCATGCTGGTGCTGTTTCCCGTCTGCATCGTCCCGATTATTTACTTCGGCAAAAAAGCCCGCGAAGCGACGGGCAAGCGGGTCGCTGCGAACATCGACCAGTCCAGCCTCGCGGTGGAGATGTTTTCCGGCATGCGCGTCATCAAGGCGTTCGGACTGGAGAACGCCCGGGTCGATCGTTTTCGGGAGCTGTCCCGGCAACTGATCGCGCAGACGATGAAGACCGTGCGCTCGCGGGAAATCGTCGGCCCGCTGGTGGAGACGGTGTCGATGATCGGCATCGGCGCGCTGATTTTGTACGTCGTCCACACGCAACGCAGCATGCCGGACTTGGTCGTGTTTTTCACCGGTGTGATTATGTTTTACACGCCGATCCGCAAGCTGGCTCGGCTGCATGTCCGCATCGAGGAAGCCAGCATCGGCGCCCAGCGGTTGATGAATGTCCTCGACGAAAAGCCGGATATCCTCGAGCGCCCCGAGGCCAAGCCGGTGACCGGGCTCGAGCGCGACATCCGGTTCGACAACGTTTCGTTCGCGTACGAGAAGGAACCGGTGCTGACCCAACTCGACTTGGCCATCCCCAAAGGAACCAAGCTTGGCATCGTCGGCGAGAGCGGTTCCGGCAAGAGCACCCTCATCAATTTGCTGTTCCGGTTTCACGATCCCGTCGCCGGTGCCGTCAAGCTCGACGGACACGATCTGCGCGACTTGAGCATCAAAGGGTTCCGCGAGCAGATGGCGCTCGTCGGTCAAGAGGTGGTGTTGTTCGACCTGACCGTGGCGGAAAACATCGCGCTTGGCCAAGCGGGTTGCAGCCGCGAGCAAGTCGAAGAGGCGGCCCGGCACGCGCACGCGCACGAGTTCATCACCGCGTTGCCGGAGGGGTACGACACCCGCATCGGCGAACGCGGCATGACGCTCTCCGGCGGGCAGCGGCAGCGCTTGGCCATTGCGCGGGCCTTCGTCCGCAACGCGCCGATCCTTGTGCTGGACGAAGCCACCGCCGCACTCGATTCAAAGGCCGAGGCCGAAGTACAGGCAGCCATCGATCAACTGAGCGAGCACCGCACAGTCCTTTGCGTGGCGCATCGGCTCTCCACGCTGCGCTCGATGGACCGGATCATCGTCCTGTCGCAGGGCGCGATCATCGAGGAGGGGAACTTTGATGAGTTAATGGCATCGGCAGGCGTGTTCTCCGGCTTGGCCAAGGCGCAAGGCATCACCGCCTGAACCGCCGCATTGGCGGTGGTGGCGTTGGCGGATTATTCACTTGCCAGCGTGGGCCGGGTGCTGTAACGCCAATCCTTTCCGATGAACTCATCAAACCTAATCACCCCCATTCTGGCTTCCGGCGGAGACCACGGTTATCTGTACGGGCTGTTTTTCCTGATCCTCGCGCTGATCATCGGCGCGGCGGCGCGGCACTTTTTGAGCAAAGTTCCCCTGCCGTTCACGGTGGTGCTGATGCTGATCGGCTTGGGGCTGGGGTTCGCCTTCCGGGGAGGTCATGCCGCCGGGCACGGCGCGGGTCATGACGGTTTACTTGCCAAACTGATGGACGCCTTGCGCGGCTCAATCGAGTGGGGGGCCAACCTCGACCCTCACCTGATCCTTTATGTGTTCCTGCCGATCCTGATTTTCGAGGCGGCGTACGCGCTGGATGTGCACGTCTTCAAGAAATCATTCTGGAATGCGTTTTACATGGCTGGGCCGGGCATCGTGACGGCGACGCTCATGACCGGCGGCTGCGTCATGGCCATCTCCTCGCTTGGCTGGGGCTTGGCCGAGTGGAATGTCAGCACCGGGGATTTGGGCTTGTACCTCGCGATGTTATTCGGGGCCGTCGTAAGCGCCACCGATCCCGTGGCGGTGGTGGCGCTGCTCAAGGAACTTGGCGCGAGCAAAAAGCTGGGCACGCTCATTGAGGGCGAGTCGCTGCTCAACGACGGCACGGCCATCGTGGCGTTTGTCGTGCTCATCGGCGCGGTGACCGGGGCCAGTGTGTTCACGGTGGGAAGCGCTGTCTCGGGATTTTTTGTCATCGGCCTGGGCGGCGCGGTGGTGGGCATCGTGGTGGGCCTCGTTGGCGTGGCATGGGTCAAGCGGGTATTCAACGATCCACTGGTGGAAACTTCGGTGATGTTGATTACGGCGTACTTGGTTTTTTATACTTGTGAGCATTTTTTGCACATCGAGAAGTTCGATGCCGGAGTCTCCGGAGTACTGGGCTTGGTGGCGCTTGGTTTGGTCTGGGCCGGAATGGGCCGCACGCGGATCAGCCCGGAGGTGCAGCATTTCATGCACGAGTTTTGGGAGTTCACCGCCTTCGTGGCCAATGTGATTATTTTCATCGTCGTCGGCGTGGTCATCGCGCTAAAAGTTCACCCGCAGCCGATCGATTATCTCGTTTTGGCGCTGATTTACCTGACGATCCACCTGGTGCGCGTGGTGAACATTGTGGCCTTGTACCCGATCATGCGACGAACCGGCTACGGGCTCGCGAAGAAAGACGCGGTGGTGGTTTGGTGGGGGGCGTTGCGCGGGGCCATCGGTCTGGCGTTGGCTCTGGTGGTGTACGGCCAAGCGCCCGAGATGCAGTTCACTGTCAAGGACGGCGGCCACGGTTACACGGCGGACTCGAAGGTCTTTTTCGTCGATGCCGACGGCAAGCGGGAGCCGCTGGAGGATGTCACCCTCACCTTGGCCGAAGCGCACAGCGAAAGTCATGACAACGCTCACGGCGAAAAACATGAAGACGCTCACGGCGAGGAACACGCAGGCGCGGCCATCGCCGGCTTGGCCATCGGCGAGGCATACGTGAAACCGTTCGACGAGGACGGGGCCAAGCTTGCGCTCGAGCGCGAGCGCTTGGCCAACGGCAAGATCGTGATCGAGGGCGGCGGCTCCGGAGCCGTGATCGAAGCCAAGCTGCTCGGCATCTCCAAGCGGATTCGTGACCAGTTTCTCTTCCTGATTTCCGGCATCGTGCTGCTGACGCTGTTGGTCAACGCGACGACGATCAAGTTTCTCGTCAACGGACTTGGCCTGACACGCATCCCCGCAGTCAAAGCCAAGATGATGACCGCCACTTCGGCGAGCATCGTGAAGAATTGCGAAAACGAAATGGACGTGCTCAAGTCCGACTCGTTCCTCGGCGGCGCGAACTGGAGCCGGGTGCGCGAGTTCCTGCCGGAGCCGATCGTCATCACCGATGTCGAGGGCGACCCGGACGCGATCGACACACTCGCCGAGACGCGCCGGCGCATCCTCGAGAAGGAGTCGAGCAACTACTGGAAACAAAATCAGGAAGGCCTTCTCGGTGCGGGCGGTGTGAACCAACTGTACAACAACATCAAGGAGGTGCTCGACCAGGGTGGCAAGGTGCCGTTGAGCGACCGGGACTACCTCGACAGCATCTGGCAGGTGCCGAAGTGGATGGAGTCGCTCAAGGGGCTGCCGGTTTTCAAGCAGGTTTTCATGGACCGTCTGGCCACGACCTATGAGGCGGCCAAGTCGTTCGTCATCGCCCAGGAGGAAGTGGCCAAGCTGGTGGACAGCCTCGTGGCTAACACCGCCGCCGACATCGGCCAGGAGGCGGCCGACGAAAAGGCCAAGCTATTGAAGGGCGAAATCATGCAGAACCGCCTGCGCGGCCTGAACTTTTTGCGCGATATGAGGGAGAATTATCCGGAGTTGATCGTCGGCATCGAGACCAAGGACGCCGCCCGCTCGGTGCTCAACCACGAGCGCAACTCGATCAAAAAACTCAAGGCCGCCGGCACGATCGAGTTGGACGAGGCCGACCAAATGATCGTCGATGTCGAGGGCCGCATGAAGGACATCATGGATCGCCCGCTCGTCCTGCGCCTGCCGGAACCGGAGGAAATTTTGCGCGAGGTAACTTGGCTCAAAGGCCTGTCGGAGGACAACATCACCCGGATTATCGAGTTGTCCGACAAACGCACGTACCAGCCCGGCGACATGATTATGGAGCAGGGCGACCGTGGCGACGGGATGATTCTCGTCACACAAGGCAGCGTTAAAATCTCCATCAAGGGCACGGTCGTGGACATCCTCGGCCGGGGCAGCGTGATCGGCGAGATGGCGGTGTTGGCCGGTGTGCCGCGCACTGCTGACATTATCGCCGACACGACGGTGACCGCGTTGTGGATGGGTTCCACGGAAATGAACGAGGCGATGGCCGACTCCCCCGCCTTGGCCAAGGGCTTGTGGGAAACGGCCGGCCGCCGTTTCGCCGAGAACCTTCTCAAGAGTCAGGAGCCGTACCTCAACCTGTCGCAGTGGGAGTTTCGACGCTGGCTCAGCAAAGGGGAAGTCGTCTTCCCTGCACCGGGCGACTCGCTCGAGCTCTTCGGCAAAGTGGCCATCCTCGTTTCCGGCACTGCCACCGTGCCGGGTGCCACTGAGCCGGTTAAGGCCATCACCCGGCTTAACGTCCCCAAGGCCAGTTTCCCGGAAAGTGCCAGGGTCTGGATTCACTCGGAGAGTTAAGCCGCAAACAAAATGAGTGGATATGAGTGAAGCGGAAACCGGCTCGCTGGCCAACCGGGGCCGAACAGCATTCAAGCTGGGAGCACTGGTGCTGCTGGGTACGACTGTTCTGTTTTATGTGACAGGTTGCCTTTGCGGCATGAACGCCGGCTACGGCAAAAAACTGGGGAGCCTCTCCGACGACCGGTGGGAGTTCACCGAGTGCCTCTACTTTTCCGCGATCACGCTGACCACCATCGGCTACACCGACCTGCTCGGCACCGAGCAGTGCGCCGTGTACCGCGACGCCAACGGCCGTTACCGCTGGGAGAGCAACACCGACCCGCATCAACAGGAAGGCTACGATGCAACGGACGAAAAACTGTACGCTGACTTCACGCCGTGGACGCGCACGCTGACCACTTTGGTCGCGATCGTCGGGATCACTTTTTTCCTCTACGTCATCGCTCAAGTGACCGCGTTTTTTGTCGAGGGCCAGTACCAGGAAATGGCCGCAGCCAAGCAGGCGCGAAAACGAATCAAGCGTTTCACCGATCACATGATCCTGTGCGGCGGCGGCGGCAACGGGCGCACGGTTTTGGAGCAGGCACAAAAAGAGGGGATGGACTGCGTCGTCATCGACCAGGACAGCGGGGTGATCCGCGAACTACGGCAAAAATACCCCGCGATCGCTTGCATCAGACGGGACGCCACCGATGTCGAGTCGCTCGAGGCCGCCGGGATTGATCGAGCGCGCGGCGTGGTGTCCGTGATGCCGGATGACCGGGCGAACCTCGTCGCCACAGTGACCGCACGCCAACTTTCCTCGAGCGTTCGCATCGTCAGCCGATGCGTGAAAGACCATGCCGATCGCCGTTTGCAATATGCCGGAGCAGACTCCGTCGTGAACACGGCGAACCTTATCGGGCTTCGGATTGCCAGCGAGTTGATCCGCCCGGCGGTGGTCGAATTTCTGGGAATTATCCTTGGCTACGACGACACGCAGAACCTCGTGATTTCCGGGGTTACACTTCGCGAAAAAGACGACGGGCGCACCTTGGGCAGCCTGCCGCTTGGCCAAGCCGAAGGAGTGGAGATCGTGGCGTTTCGGCGGGGTGAAATTTATACATTCAATCCGGCGAACGACGCGCTTCTCCTCGATGGGGACGAGTTGATCCTGCTCGGCACTCGGGAATCCATCGGCCAACTCTCCCAAGCCATCGCCTCATCCCACGCCAGCCCGGCCCACGAGGCGACACCGCCGACCACCACCACCGTCGCCGAAGATGAACCAGTGGAAGCCAAGTCGGAACTGAACGGCCACTTCATCATCTGTGGCGCTGGGAGCGTGGGCCGAACCATTGCGGCAGAACTGTTCGCCACAAAACGAACTTGTGTCTGCATCGACAATGACCGCGAAGCCCTCGACGAATTCCGGAAAACCGTGCCCGGTGTGCCAGTGATCGAGGACGAGCCCTACTCCCCCGACGCCCTTGCGAGAGCGAACGTCAGTGGTGCTCGCAGCTTGGCCACGATTCTCGCATCCGACCGCGACAACCTCGTCGTTGTCGTCACCGCCATGCAGGAGAATCCTTCCATCCGGGTGTTGAGTGTTGTGACCGACGAAGCCGATCATCTGCGTCTTCAACGGGCGGGAGCCGAAACAATCTGCCCGGCAAAAATCGGCGGCCGGCGAATGGCCTCCGAGCTGTTGCGCCCGACGGCAGCCACGGTGCTCGACCGAATGCTGGCCTCCAGCGGCGCAGTGCGTTTCGAGGCCGTGGTCGTCAACGAGGGCGCCGAACTGGCCGGCGTGAACTTGGCCAAGGCCGATCTGTTCAACCGTACCCGTTTGCGCGTCCTTGCCATCCGCAACTCGGGGCAAAAAAAATACATCATCAAGCCGCCCCCGGAGACCGTCCTCGCCCCCGGCACCATCCTCATCGTCAGCGGCCCCGCCGCCAACGTCACAAAACTCGTCACCCTAGCCGGCGACTGGGCCTGACTCCCCGCTTGGCTCACGGCATCTCGAGGCAAACGAGTTCGTTTCGGCTGCGGACATAAAGCCGGCCGTTGGCCAGGGCCGGTTGGCTGCGTGCGCCGGAGCCGCCGACTTGCTCGCGGCTGATCTCCCGCCACCCGGCTGGGGTCGCTTGGCCAAGCACCAACTCGCCGCTCTCCATCAACGCCAGCAATCGGTCGCCGCAGAGCAGCATCAGGCAATCGCCGAAATCGTCCACGCTCCAGCGCACCTTGCCGGTGGCCAACTCAACGCAGCGCAGTGCCGGAACCGGCGGCACGTCCGCCCGCCCATGCGTGCCGTAAATGAACCCGCCCCGGTGCATCACGCTCGCGTACTGGCTCGAGAGACTTGTATCGTTCGACCAAACTTTTTTGTAACTGCCGCCCGCCGCTCGCAGCACGAGCGCGCCGGTGTTGTAACTGGACGTGACGAAAATTCGGTCGCCGACAACCAGCGGCGCGGCGGCATTCACCGAGGCGTGAATCCGTGCGCGCCAACGGGACTGAAAATCAATTTTTCCCTTGGCCGGATCAACAATCACCAAGCCGGTGCGCGCGAAAAAAACAGCGCGGCGTTTTCCGTGCAGCTTGGCCATGACCGGCGACGAGTAACTCGCCTCGTCGTCAAGCGTTTTCCAGAGCAGCTTGCCGGAGTTTTTATCGAGCGCAACGATT